>DATNQN010000107.1 GCA_036703985.1 Leptolyngbyaceae cyanobacterium | reverse complement strand
TCTCTTCACAAAAATGCAAATCCGTCGCCGTCCCCCCAATCCCACAGTTGCCGTTCAGGAATTGCGCTATCAAGTTGCCATGCCAGATAGCGCTCCCCAGAATATTCTGGAGGAAATAGTCTGGCATAAAGAAACCGAAGTTAACCAAATGCGAGAACGCCTGCCATTAGCTCAATTGCAGCGTCAAATCGCCGAAATGCCAGCGCCTCGTGATTTTGTGGCAGCTTTACGGGAAAGCAAGACAAACCCAGCCTTAATTGCGGAAGTGAAAAAGGCATCTCCCAGCAAAGGAGTAATTCGAGCCGATTTCGATCCAGTTGCGATCGCGCAAACTTACCAACAAAGCGGCGCTACCTGTCTATCGGTTCTCACGGATGCTAAATTTTTTCAAGGTAGTTTTGAAAACTTAGAAAAAATTCGTGCGGTTGTTGACCTACCTTTGCTGTGTAAAGAATTTGTCATCTACCCGTATCAAATTTACATAGCTCGCGCTAAAGGAGCCGATGCAGTCCTGCTGATTGCCGCCATACTTTCAGACCAAGATTTGCAGTACTTTGTTAAAATTGCCACAGCCTTAAAAATGGCAGCGCTGATTGAAGTACATACTAGAGAAGAACTAGACCGAGTGTTAAGCTTGGAACAAGTTACTCTCGTTGGTATCAACAATCGCAACCTGAAAGATTTTTCAGTAGATTTGCAAACAACCTGCCAGATTTTAGCCGAACGGGGACAGCAACTACAGGATCGCAACATCTTAGTAGTGAGCGAATCGGGGTTACATACTCCAGCAGATATCCGTTTGGTAGCCGAAGTCGGTGCAGGTGCAGTGCTGATCGGTGAGTCACTAATCAAGCAACCCGATCCTGGAAAAGCGATCGAATCCCTGTTTGCTAGTAAGTAACCAAAAAAGGAAGCTAATAGCTAATTGGCAAAAGCTATTAGCTGATAGCAACCGAAAACTAAATAGCTTTTTCGCTTTTTACTAATTAGTATTTAGCCAGATATTACTACACTTAAGGTAAATTTGCGTTCATGGAGCCAATTCCTCTTCCCTCTCCCATCCACTACGAACTGATCCTTCAGTTACTAGAAAGGAAAACAAGATTGGCAGTATCTCAAAAGCCAGAATTAAATGACAAAGTTCAGCAACTAATTATCGCTATGCGGAAAGCAGTTGCTCTCCAAAAGCAAGTTGAAGAACTTTGTCAAAGAGGAAATTTGCCTACCGACTATTTTTGGTCGATCAATCATGTAACTTCCCCATCCGGCGAATTACCTAACGGCAAAAAAACCGATCCAGAATCTCACCCAGACTCCTTTCCCATCCGCCAAGGTTGAAAAATAGAGAACGCAATGACACAGACAATTATTTAATTCTTATCCCTCAAACTTCATCCTTCATCCTTCAAACTTCATCCTTCATCATAATCCTGCTCATCCTCAAATCCTGAAAATCCTGATCCGGATCACAGCCAATTACCAACTAAAACATAAGGAGCCCAGAAATAGGGAATCCTGTAACTACGATCCTTTAACAAATTTAATTGAGCTAAACGAAGTGCTTCAGCTTTAGTTATCTGCTTATTAGCCAATTGTTTGTAAAACTCAGTCATTAAAGCAGAAGTAGAATCATCACTTACTTTCCACAAAGTTGCCAAAGTGCTTCTTGCGCCTGCTTTAACTGCTACTCCAGCTAATCCCAAAGCTGCTCTTTTATCACCTGTGGCTGTTTCGCAAGCACTCAGAACAAGCAATTCAATTGGATCTAATTCATTAGGGTTTCTATTTCTAAGTAATTCATCTAATTGTTTAACATTAATTTCTCGATCCCAAGCCAAAATAAAAGTGTTTTCTAACTGCGAACTAAATTGTCCGTGCGTTGCTAAATGAACTACCGGAAAAGGAACTTGTTTCACCTCATTTTCTAGACTAGTAGTAGTAAATTGCTGATTGAGAAGTCTTATACCGGGAACAATTACATTAATTTCTTCTAATTCTTTCCTTACTCCCGGTAAAGGAGAAAATCCCTGACGGGATTCGCTTACTCCACCTGCTAATGCTCTTAAGTTTACCCTAGTTAGAGGTTGAGGTTTAAGTAATTGTAAACCAGGTGCGATCGCAATACTGTATTGTTCGATTAAATATTGTTCGCCATTGTAAAGAGCAGCCATCGGAATATTGCGTAAAGCACCATCCAATACAAACACTAAAGTTTGCACGCTACTACTTTTTAATTCTGCCTCAATTGGTTTAATTAACCAATCATAAACTTGTTGAGAGAGACGCAATCTTTCTTGTTGATTGGCGTGACGAATCGCTAAATCTTGCCTGAGTTGGTTAATCGTGCTTTCAACTTGAATTTGGTTAATATAAATAGTGTAATTACTTAACGATCGATCGGGTAATGTGAGGATTATTTCTAGTCTATCTGGTAAAATTACTGGATAAATTACGGCGGCTTTTCGATCGATTTGGTCGATTTGTTTTGGTTGTGCGTCTAAACAAGCTTCCCGGAAAAAGTTATCTAATTCAGCTAATTGCAAAGATTCGATCGTTTTCCTAGCTTGTGCTAATCGAGTTTGTTTTTGTGGTTCACTTTCTTGTTGCTTCACGCTTTCTAATAGCAAATCAACTAACTGGCGATAAACAGGCTCTACGCTATCGCGAAAAGAAAATTGAATATCGGGATTAATGGCAGCCAAATCAGTACGAATAGATTGTAAAGTATTGACTGCTTCAGTATAAAATGCGATCGCACTTTCTAACTTTCCTTGTGCTTTTAATAACCGTCCTAATTGCCATTGCCACCGATAAGCGATATCCGGTGCATTTAAACTTTGAGCTAAAATAAGAGCTTGTTTAGTTAGTTCTTCTCCATCGCTAAATTGTTGATTGCGTTCGTATAATTCAGCCAAGTTACCAAGTGCAAAAGATTCGGCTCTTTTATCTGCCAAGGTTTTAGCTTCTTGGACAGAATTAGCTAACATTTTTGCAATATCTTTTGTCATTTGAGCAGTTTGGCTAGTTAGTTCTCCATCTCTCGTTAATGACATTTTAATTAAAGCTCTAGAAAAATTGACTTTGGCAATAATTTTGGTATGGCTAGAAGGTAATAGGTTAATTTGTGATTGAATTTGCGGTAATAGTTTTTCGGCTTCTGAAAATTGTTTAATTGAAATTAGTAAATTGAATAAATTTAGTTGTGCTTGCAGCCTTATATTACCAATACTAGATAAATCAGCAGCTTGTTGGTAGTATTTCAAAGCGGCTTGGCGTGCTTGTTTAAATTCATCGCTTTCTTCTACATATTCTTCTAAATTTTCAATTCTCTTAGCTATTGATAAATTAATATTTCCCAGATTAAGATATGCTTCACCGATAATTCTGGCTGAATTTAATCGTTTAGCCACGACCAAACTTTCTTCTGCAAATTTTTGCGAACTTGCCAAATCTCCCACTAGATATAAGCCATTGCCAATCGCTATTAATCTGGTAGCTTTTAGTCCAGAATCAGGTTGATTTTGGATGTTCTTCAAGCGTTCTGCTAACTTATTAGCATATTCTAATTCAGAGCCATCTAATTTTAAGCCTTCAATCAAAGTTTTATTTGCTTTTATGTATAAACCCAAACTTTGCATTGCTTGAGCTTGGTTAAGTAAACTGCCAATTCTACCTTCTTCATCTCCTGCTTTTTGATATGCGGCAGTGGCTTGTTGTAAACTAGCTAAAGCTGCCTCTGGTTGTCCTGTTGATAATTGCAAACGACCTTGAGTGTTAAAAGCATTAGCGAGAATTTGCCATCTTTCTTGTCCGGTATTTTCAGATTTTTGGAGTAGGCTTAAGCTTGATGCGATCGCACTTTCTGCTTCTGACCAATTCCCTAGTTTCTGTTGTGTTAATGAAATGAAATTGAGAGTTAAAGCTTGATTGAACAAGTCTTGTTGAGCATCAAAATATTTTTCTGCTTCTTGCCAAACTTTTAAAGCATCTAAAAATTGCTCTGCTTCGTAAAATGACTTACCTTTCTCTAGTAGTTGTTGGCGCTCAACATCAAGATTGCGGTTAATTTTTTCTTGTTTAATATTCAAAATATTTACTTGACTTCCCAAAATCAAACGTTCTTGAGAAATTCCCGAATCTGCTAGAAACCAATTCAAAAATATAACTAATATTAAAGTGCTTAAAAACAATGCTAGATAACGTTTAATGTGCTTCATGTTTAACTCTTTATACTTTTTTAAATTAAATTAAATAAAACAATCAAAAATAATTAGATAAAATATCGTTTTCTGTCATATCAGTTTTGTAAGAATCTCCAGAATATCTGCTTTGCATATACACCCCCATCAAGCCCAAAATAAGACATATCTAAAATCTGCGTTTATCTGCGTTCATCTGTATTCATCTGCGGTTAATATCTACATTGCTCTAAAACTTCTGAAAAAATCGTATTTACCTAATATTCCATCTGTGTTCATCTGTGTTCATCTGTGGACATCTGTGGTTTTTTTAACCCCAAAACTCAACATTAATTTCTCTGACAATCAGGAGTAATTAAACTCCCTTGATAAGGAGTAACCTCAGACGCTTTAGCCGTCAGGATCACCTCCCCTTTAGTACCGATCACCCAACCTTGAGCCTCTATAATTTGAGATGGAGAATTCAGTTTAGGTAATTGAGAATTAGAGATCGATCGCGATCTCCCTCGTTCCCCAATTCGCAAATCTTCCCAAAATAAATCACCGTTAAATGTATCATCAGGACTGGGAGGTAAACCACCTCGACCAGTTACGTAAAAAGAATTACCTTGATTTTCCGCAGGACAAGCTTGCGCCACCAATTGAGTAGCATCGATCACTTCTACTTGGGGGAGATCCGGTGGTTGAACTTCCACTTCACCTTCCACCGTCACTTCTCCACGAGCGCGAATGATACTATCACTAGAAGTAAAAACGGCTAATCTAGAATTATTGGGAGCTTGAATTCTAATATTACTACCCCCTTGGGGAGCTTCCGCATCGGTGATAATTCTGCTACCTTCCAGCAAAACAATTGTTTCCGTATTAATATTGATATCCCCTTCGCTTCCACCCGGCCCTGAGTCAGCAGATATGATACTTTGGTTACGGAGTTGCACGTTGCGCGATCGCGATAAACTAATATTGCCACCCCTACCCGTAGCTGACTCTGCTTGCAATGCGCCGCGATCGAGTTGAACGATCGGCGCTTCTACTCGTAGGTTACCAGGATTTCCCGTACCGCTACTGCTGACGATCGCTTGTGCAGCATTTCCCACTGTCAATCGATTTGTTTCAATTGTCAAAGTGCCTGCATTGCCAGTTCCAGTAGATAAAGCAGACAATTGGGTAGGATTGGGGCTACCATCTGGGTTAGTGCCAACTCCGGTTATTTCCACCGAATCAGTAGCTTGAATAGTTAAATTTCCGGCATTTCCTTGCCCTAACGAAGCGGCTGCCACTCTCGCACCATCTTGTAGTAGCAATCGTCGGGTTTGCAAACGTAAATCTTTGGCATTACCAGTAGCGCCTGATTCCACTCTCGCGAGTAATCCACTGGCAAATCTACCATCAGGCGATCGACCAATTAAGCTAACTTCATCAGCATTAACATCTAAAGTTCCCCCATCCCCAATTCCACCAGCAGAAGCAGAAATTTGACCGCCATTTTCAGCAATTAATCTGCTAGTTTGAATATTTAAAGAACCTCCCTTGCCACTGCCAGTAGATAAAACAGATATTTGAGTAGGATTGGGATCGCCATTGGGATTTCTTCCCACCCCTTTTACTTCCACCGTATCGGTAGCTTGAATACTCAAGTTTCCCGCATTTCCTTCTCCTAAAGAAGCGGTGGCGACTCTCGCACCGTTGGTTAAAATTACGCGATCGCTATCGATCGCCATATTTCCCGCATTTCCAGTCGCCCCTTCTCGCACCCTCGCCAATAACGCGCTAGGAACGCTACCATCAGGTGACCTACCATTTAACTCAACTTGAGAAGCGCCAACGGTAACATCACCTGCATTACCACCAGCAAAAGTCTCCGATGATACCTGCCCCCCATATCGAGCAATTAATCTTCCCGTTACGATATCCAACTTGCCAGCATTTCCCCCACCGTAAGTCTGAGTAGACAAAGCACTCGGTTGTACTAAAGTTTGTTCTCCTTGAGAGACATTTCCTACACCGATTAATTCCACTACATCGGTAGCTTGTACGCTGATATTTCCCGCACTTGCTCCCGTTTCGCTTAAGGAAGATGCTGCCACCTTTGCGCCTCCATTCACAGATAAGCGTCCTGTTTGAATAAACACATTACCCGCACTACCAGTACCCCCTTCTCGCACTCTCGCAAATATGGCACTGGGAACCGTTCCATTTGCTGACCTCCCATTCAATTCCACAGATTCAGCGCTTACTCTTACATCTCCCGCCTGACCAGCACCGAAAGTTTCCGATGATACTTGTCCCCCATCTTCAGCAATTAATCTCCCAGTTACGATATCCAAGTTGCCAGCATTTCCCAAACCGTAAGTCTGGGTAGATAAAGCACTCGGTTGCACTACGGTTTGTTCTCCTTGCAAGAAACTCCCCACTCCGATTAATTCCACTGCATCGGTAGCTTGGACGCTGATATTTCCCGCATTTGCTCCCGTTTCGCTTAAGGAAGAAGCTGCCACTCTCGCTCCCCCTTCTACCCGCAAGCGTCGAGTAACAATATTGACATTACCACCAGTACCGGTTGCACCTGATTCCACTCTTGCTTGTAAAGCGCTAGGAGTTCCATCCGCTAATCTACCAATTACCTCTACTGACTCTGTAGCATTAACGCTGAGGTTACCTCCCGCTTCTCCTCCCAAGGTATTAGCTTTAATTTGCGACCCATCTTTCAAACTTATTTGCCTACCCTGCACCTGAATGTTTCCACCACCTGCACCGCTGGCATCAACAACAGCTTGTTGGGATAATCGAATATCGGCATACTGATTTGCGATCGCTATTTGATTATCCACCAACGACCATTCACCGCTAATTAATGATGCTAAATAGATTCTTCCTCGTTCTGCGGTTAAATTGCTACCAATTAAATTGAGTTCGCCACCAACTAACGCCAAGCTTTTTCCCGGTAAAACTTGAAGATTAGATTGTTGTACCCTAATTGGTTGAGAATTAGAGCTAAATTGCAAACCTACTGGGACGCTGACGGTT
Organism: Leptolyngbyaceae cyanobacterium; assembly: GCA_036703985.1. Classification (GTDB taxonomy): domain Bacteria; phylum Cyanobacteriota; class Cyanobacteriia; order Cyanobacteriales; family Aerosakkonemataceae; genus DATNQN01. The sequence continues at coordinate 43,455 of DATNQN010000107.1, read as the reverse complement.
AATAAAGGTGCGGTTTGTTCCGCTTTAGCATTAAATTGAGTTCCATCAGCAAATTTCATACTGTTAGCAGTACTGGCTAAAAATGAACCACCGATATTCAATTGGGCATTAGGGCCAAAAGCTATGCCGTTGGGGTTCAACAAGAATAAGTTAGCCGTACCGTTAGCGCGAATCAACCCATCGATATAAGAAGCAGAATTACCAGTGACGCGGCTAATAATATTTTGGATATCCAGAGCGTTATTAAAAAAGGCAGTATGGTCTGTAGGAATCGAAAATTCTTGAAAACTGTGAAAGAGATTGTTTCCGACTTGAGTTCCTCCTTCAATCTGGCTGATGTTGCCTTGGGGAGTTACCCTTGAATTGATGGTTAATGTAGTATCCGGAACTATTTGAGCGACAGAAATTTTACTAATAAGTAGGAAAAAGAGAGTGGATGCTAGATTAAAACAGAATTTAAAATGACGTATTTTCATAATTTAATTAGTCATTTTTATTCTAATTTTAACTTTTTTTTGTTGTTATCTGGACATCGATTATAAATAATTTATGAAAATTTTCTCTTTTTTCTTCTCTTGGTATGATTGGTGTCTTAGTAGTTCCTTTTTCAATTAATTCCTTAATTTTGCTCGAATTCAATCGCTAACTAAAGGAACTTCAGCTAATTCACTCAATCCAGCCGAATTTAATAATTCTTTCCATTCGGCAACTAATTGCGAATCGCTAGAGTTAGTTTGGCGCAGTTCTGCTAGGGTACTGACTGCTTCATGCCAAACTTTAGACTGACGATATAGTTTGGCTCGATCGCGAATTGGTAATTTTTGTAATTCGTTAGCAACTGGCTGGCGCAATTGAGTTCGCCAAATATTTGCATAAACGCCCGGTTCTTCTCTAGAATCCTCGCTTTTGGGCGGGCAAATCACGGCTAATGTCCAACGATATGTCTTACCAATTTCTAAGGCTGGTGCGCGATCGGGTAGTTTAAAACTGACAATACCAGGTGTTTTAGGAATCGGAAAAATTGTCCGGTAAATGTCTTGATAATCTAAATCTTGTAAGACAAAAGTAACTGTTGTTGCAGAGGTTTCTGGAATATAAGCAAAAAAAGTCGGACGGTCTAGTACTGTTACTCCGGTGTCCGTATTTTTAGGTACTAAGGCAGTTAAAGGTTGGCTGGGAAGCGGTTTATCGACAGAACACATGGTTGGGTTACGAGTTGACCCCGATTCTTTTCTTTTTGGGGAACCTATATCGTCAGGAGGAATATAGCCTCCTGCTTCACCGATTTCCCAAATGTTTGCCGGTAACTGATTCACTGAAGTCTCCGCCTGGGTTAGTAAGGGAATAATGGTAAAAAATTGGATAGTTAAAGCAATTGAAAAAGTTCGGAATTTTAGAGAGGATAGTTGCCAAATCATAATCTATATTATTTTAACCAAATCGCTATCAGTAAAATTGCTTTTAATTGAATATCCCTGCGTTTAATTACTTCTAGTTGCCAGCGATGAATATTGAGGCTTCTTAGGGGTTAGAGGCTAGGGACTAGAAGTAAGTAATGAGGGAGAAGTTTTGCATTATCCTATTATCCCACTAAATAATAACTACCCAAGCTCTATAACTAGCAACTTACTTTAATATATGACTAAGTTAATTATATTGGCGTTTTCGTTTGTTATAATTCTCAACTTACCGAAAATTAATTGTATCAAAAATAACTAATCATCGCGGACTCGCAAGCCAGGGTATCAGTCACCACAGTTAATTTTTGAATCTAAAAATTAATCATCTAAAATTGAGCAGCCACATTAAAAAAGCGAGTTAATAATTAACTCGCTTTTTTTGTTGGAATTGAAATATAAGGAACTCAAAGAAACGCACCCATGCCGTTTTTGAACAGGGACATAATCGTTCTGACATCAATGTCCGCTCCTCGATCATCAGGGTTATATCTTAAGCTGTTTCCAGCCAGTCAAAAATGCGATCTAGTTGTTCTAGCGTTACCAAACCGTATTGCCAAAGAATCATTGGTAACGGGCCTGGGTCTTGCTCCCTGTGCTTTAATGCGATCGAAATACAATCAGCAGAAATTGCTAATTCTTCTTCTAAAAAACGAATCAACCGCGTGTAAGTCGCAGGTGCCATTTCCACTTCACCTCCTCTATAAGACACCATTTTGTAATATGTAAAACTGATTTTAATCAGTCAACAGACAGTGTTTAGACTGTCCTATTGCCGCTGTTTCTACCTCTTTTGTTACATAACCAAAAGGGGATTAATTTTCAGATGGCGAGCGCAATACTTTATACTTCCCTGCTGCCGAGTGACCTAAATCCAACACGGGCGGTTGGATTTGACATCGCATCAAATCGGAAGCCGAGCAGTACAAGCTTTTCCGCGCCAAACCAGCAGCTTTTTTTAATACCACAACTCAGAATAACCTGCTTGAAGGGTCTCTAAGTTAGGTATTGTTAGCTAATTCTCCTCTATTCCTCAGCGCTTTGATTAGCTCCACCTTGATAACGGGGAAGAATGTCAAATAGCTCAACTAAACTTCGCGATAGTTATGCCTCATTCTTCATCACTCAGCAATTTACCTTCCTACTAACCTTCGTATAGTAAAGGGCTTTTTGCCAGATCTGGTTAAACTTTCACTTATGCCTCACACCTAGAAATTTTGGCATTACTAGGAATACAGCTAAGTTTGGCAGCACGCTCCTAAAATTTATAATGCCAATTTTGCTGACAGATAGAAGAGAGTCTGGTACTCAACACCTTCTACAGTTTCACTGCTGGTAGTTCCAGCAAGCAAGTTACCTGTAAAGTTCCCAGCTTTGAGAAACAACCTTATGTAGAAATTGCAGGTGTCAAGATAGCCTAGCAAACTCTGAAACTTATTTATCTATATAGATACTAATATTAACACTCTTGAGCAATTTTGATAACTTTCTTAACAAAAAGGAGAGTGTTAACCCAAAAAGGTATTGACAGACGATCGCAAAAGCCGATTTTTCAGTTACCGTTCGCTAGGAGCAGTTGTACCGGATGACAAAAACTCGATTTTTACTTTTTGGCCGACTTTTAACTTCAGTTCGGCGGCTCTGCCACCCCGTAACTCAATTACTTGGTCGATCGGGGTATTGGGGCCATAACTGGGACAGCGCTCCGTCTCACAAGGAGGAACGTTCGCTTTGATCGCTCTAATCGTACCCTCCCGCAAAAATACCATATCTAGGGGAATTTTGACATTTTTCATCCAAAAACTCACGGGTCTGGCGGGTTCAAACTCAAATAGCATTCCCCGATTATCTGGCAAACTAGTACGATACATTAAACCCAAAGCCTGTTCTTCAGGGGTGCGAGTAACTTCCAACTCGATGAGCGAACTTCCCATATTAGCTCTGGCTGAAACAGGTAGCATTTGGCCTAAGTTTGTCTGCGACTCTTTACTATATATAGTTGCTGTATTTGAAACAGTGGGCGAATCAGAAGAAGAAGTAGCCGATATCGGCGAAGAACAACCCATCAGCCAAAATCCCAAAACTAATAGCGATAACAACTTGGCAGGCAAAATCACTGACTGGTAACTCCTTATTTGTAAATTCGTGACTTTTCTAGGAAAAGTAATTCCTTTCTCTGCTTTTTTCTTTCTTTGTCAGGAAAGTATAGCAATCGCCTTTTCGTATACAGCCGATTTTTGTCACGAAGAACTAAGCTTCGCGCAGAACGTATCCCACACCCCGCACCGTTTGAATCAGGCGCTTTTCCCCTTCATCTTCGATTTTCAGCCTTAAATATCGAATATATACTTCAATTACGTTGGATTCTCCCATAAAGTCATCACCCCAAACATTTTCAAGAATTTGTTCCCGAGTTAAGACTTCGCGGGGATGTTCCATCAAATACTTGAGCAGTTCGTATTCTTTCATCGTGAGGTCGATCGCCCGTCCGTTGCGAATAGCCCTGCGAGTAGCCAGATCCAAAGCTAAATCCCCAAAGCGTAACTGTTCGGAGCCTTCTTTGTCTGGTTGGAGATACAGACGTACTAATTTTAAGAACGTTTCCGCACGATAAGGCTTGAGGAAATAATCATCCGCACCTGCTTCCAGACAAGCCGCTCGGTCATCTACGGTATCGCGAGCCATCATTAATAATACTGGGGCGCGATTACCCGCACGTCTGATGTTTTGGCACAAGCTCAGTCCGGACTCTCCCGCTAGCATTCGATCGATTACGATTAAAGCTGGCTCGATTTTCTGAGCTTGCTGCAAACCCGTAGTCGCATCATATGCGATCGCTGCATCATAGCCAGATTCTTTTAAATCAAGACTAACCTGCTGCGCCAAGGCTTCATCGGTTTCAACCACTAAAACACAGGGAGTTTGATTGGAGAAGGTTGTAGTCATAGACGGAACAGGTTAGAGCTTAAATAAGCAAGAATACGTGATAAAAATTTTCTTCCCTATTTTTTATCACGTCCGATTGTCAAATAGCACGTTGCTAAAGCGCTCTAAAAAATGTGAAATCCTAAATTTTGGCCGGACAAGCGGTATCGATAACTTTTTCTAAATCTGGATCTGGTATTCGTGCTTTTTGTAGTTGGGGTAACCAAACTGATGTGGGAGTAATCCATACTTCTTTCGTCCCGTTTGGTAAATCTACGCCCGTCCATACTAGTCCTACTAGTTTGCCATCTTGGTTAAACACTGGCCCTCCCGATGAACCCGGGCCAACTAAGTTACCTTTTCCAGGTGGGAGAGTGGCAATTACAGTCATCGCTGCATAGCGATTGTTGGCAGGAACGCGCGGATCGGGATCGAGACGTAGTTCGGGTTTTTCATCTTTTACGGTGGCGGAAACGGTTACTGCCGGATAACGACCGTAGGCATGACTTTGAATGGTTAATTTTTCACCTAGCTTAATCGGTTCTCTTTCTAGGCAGGGTGGCGAAACTTTTATCGCATCGAATTTTTGAGGATCGAGTTTAACAACTGCTACTTCTAGGTCGCGGTCTAGAAATAGTAATTCTTCGAGCGGTAGTTCGGGTATTTGAGGTGAAGCATTGACTGGCGATGGTCGAAAAGCCTGCCATTGAGTTAAGTTATAAGGAATACATTTCCCGGTGTTAGTAGGGCTAATTTTATATATTTGTTCTTCAGGTTTAGCATAGGGATTTTGATTTGGTTCTCTCAAACAAACCCAGTTATTAACTTGCGAATTTTTCCGATCGCCAAATTGATATCTGAGTAATTGATCTTCAGTTTTAAAATCAATTCCTTGTAAAATCAAAACGGCTGCATTGGTTGCTATGTGCCAGTTGGTGAGAGCAATTCCCTCACCTAAATATACGCCGGAACCGATCGGGGAAAATCGCCCGTTGCTATCTGGTCTGATGAGTACGATGCCTACTGGGTCTACATTGAGCGGGGGCTGTTGCGCTCGTGTCGCTATGACAAAGCAGAAACTGCAAACCGCACTTATTAATAAAATCCATATTCTTCGTTTCATATAATGTTTTGGGTAAAAAGAAAAGGGAAAGGAAGGATGAAGTATGAAGGATTAATTTAAGCTCGAAACTCAAAATTTTTCTCCTCATTTTCCCATTCTTCCATCTCCCTTTCTTCCCGATCGAAATAATTTCTCAGGGTAGTTCTACGGATGTAGGTTTGGCGACGTGAGGTAGACCCCAACCTAATTTTTCGCGGAGAATGCGGAAAAATTCGGGGGGTTGTAGGCGGATGAAGCGGGCGCGGTGGGGCGATCGCTCGACATAAACGCGATCGGTTGGCAAAACATAACACCCGGCATTACCGTCTACCACCATTACCAAACGTTCCCGGTTAACTGGCGAAATAGTCACCGGATCGCTATTGGCAAATACTAAAGCGCGGGAAGCCATCGAATGAGGACAGATCGGCACTAGCTGCAATACTTGTACTCCAGGAGTAATTACTGGGCCACCAGCACTCAAAGCATAAGCCGTCGAACCGGTGGGAGTAGAAAGAATCACGCCATCTGCGGCAATATCAACCACGGCGTGTCTGCCCACCTGAACTTCAAAATGGCACATACTGGTGAGGGGTTCCCGGTGAATGACCATTTCATTGAGACAAAGGGCTTCCCAGAGTACGTTATTGTCGCGAAGTACTCGGACGGTGAGCATGGTACGCTCTTCTAGTTCGTACTCTCCCGCCACTACTTTTTCGATCGCTTGCGGCAATTGATTGACGTAAGTTTCTGTCAAAAATCCCATGTGACCGGTATTGACGGTCAGTAAGGGAATGCCACAGGGGGCTACTAAACGAAATCCGGCTAGAACCGTGCCGTCTCCCCCCAGCACCACTGCAAAAGACATTTCTTCATCAAAACCCGGCGGTGCTAATCGCTCGATTGGAGTGTGGCAAATCGGGCTGTCAGGGCTTGCATAGCCAAGTATGCCACCACTACCTGTCGTGAGGCACACATCCCAACCAGCCGTTGTCAATTGATTTTTTAACTCGCCAGCAACGCGACAAGCTACAGGTTTAACGTCGTTGTAAATAATCCCAGCTTTCGGCACGAAAAGAAGTCCAGCTTCTGGTTAAATGTTTTCAGTTTATAGAAAAAAGAAGAAAAAAGAGTTTAAAATCTTAAGGATTTTTTCTTGGATTGGTTTTTGGTTTTAGACCGTTCATAATCTAATTCTTTGAGTTTCTTCAAAATTCGACTGAAATAATCTTGCAGATACCCTTCTAAGGTAGTAGTTTCTTGTTTGTCTAATCCAAAAATAGTATAGACTTCTTCCATTGAAGCATCTAGGGGACGATCGGAAGCCAGCACTTCTGCAAAAGCCAGTCGATCGGCTAAGTTCCAGCCCCATTGGAAAAACAAGGCGATTTGACGAACGCTACGCAACAAGCCCAAGGGTAGGCGGGTTACCTTTGCTTCTTGTCCGGATAATCTTTCACATAAGCTAATGATTTCATCTCCAGTCCAAGCACGGGTTCCTACCACGGGAAAAGTACGCTTTTCGGTTTCGGGGACTGAAAGGGCGCGAACGGCAAATTTGGCGATGTCTTGGGTATCCATGTAGGCGACGGGTGCAGTTTTGCTCGTCACCCAAACTGATTGTTTTTCTAGGATGGGAACGGCATACTGACCGATTAATCCCTGCATAAAACCGCAAGGTCGCAAAATCGTGTATTTTAAATCGCTTTCTGCCAAAAATAGTTCAGTGCATCGCTTTATTTCCATCAGAGGGACGTGAGGATATTGCTCGGCGTCCAAAATCGAAAAGAAAATATAGCGATCGATTCCAGCAGCTTTCACGGCTTGGATGAGTGCTACTTTGCCTTGCCAGTCCACTTGCTTAATACTCAGGGAATCTGTTGGTCGGGCGGTAGCAGCATCGATGACTGCGGTGACGCCTTCTAAGGCTGGCGGTAGGCTTTCGGGGTCACACAGGTCACCAAGCACGAGTTGAGCGCCCCATTCTTTTAAAAAAGCAGCCCTTTTGGAACTACGGACTAAGCAGCGTACTTGATGTCCTTCGTCAAGAGCGCGACGAACTATCTGTCTTCCTAAGGTACCTGTGGAACCGACAATTAATAAGCTCATCCAAAAAAATTTAGTAACGAATCTTAACCTTTCTCTAAGATAGTATCAGAAGACTGATGTGGAAAGGGGGCAGGGGGAAGGATGAAGGATGAAGTGTGAAGGATAAAGGATGAAGTAAAAAATTTTCTCCCATCTCCCCATCTCCCCATCTCCCCATCCCCTCCTAACTACCCGGGTTATTTTTCGGCTCCTTGGATTTTGAGTAGCACGAAGCCCATACCCAAACCGACGAGAATTAGGGTAAAGGATAGAATTGCCGCATTAAAGATTTCTCCGCTCATTTGGTTAGCGCTCCTTTGCTGTTGTTAAATTAGTTCAGTTTAGACCGCGTGTACGGTCAAACCCGCAATCGGTAGTATAAAACAACTGGCCGATCGATCCGCAGCTAATGGCAGCAAAATAAAAAGTAGGAAAAGTTTTCGCTCGGAAGCTCGTGAAATTGACAACAAAAGATTGGCGTCCTCGGTTAGCAGTGACTTTGGGAGATCCGGCAGGCATTGGGCCAGAGGTAATTCTGAAGGCGCTGGCAGATCCGGAAATTAGGGAAAATTGCGATGTGACAGTAGTAGGCAGTCGGTCACTACTGACTAAAATTTATGCTGATTTAGCTAATTATGCTGAGATTAAAGATTTTTTAGCAGATCCGGAGCAGCTATCTATATTGGATGTTGCCTTAGATAGAGAAGCGGAAAAAATTGCCCTTGGGGTTGGTGATGCTGCTAGCGGTGCGGCGAGTTTTGCTTTTATGGAAAATGCGATCGGGCGGACTCTGGCAGGTGAGTTTGACGCTATTGTCACCGGGCCGATCGCGAAGTCGGTATGGAAAGCAGCTGGTTATGATTATCCGGGGCAAACGGAATTATTGGCGCAAAAGGCAAACAGTCAGCGGTTTGGAATGTTGTTTGTCGCGCGATCGCCTTATACTGGTTGGACGCTTCGTACTTTACTGGCTACTACTCACATCCCTTTGCGCCAAGTCCCGGACGTGCTGACGCCCCAGTTGATGAGGGCAAAACTGGATTTGCTTTTAGAGTGTTTGCAGGAAGATTTCGGGATTGCTAAACCGACTATTGCGATCGCTGGCTTAAATCCCCACAGTGGCGAAGGGGGACAATTGGGTAGAGAAGAGAAAGATTGGCTGATTCCTTGGTTGGAGGAAGAACGCGATCGCAAACCCGGTTTAATTCTAGATGGCCCTGTGCCACCCGATACTTTGTGGGTAAAGCCAGGACAAGCTTGGTACGGTAGTGGGAAAAAAGATCGGAAAAAAAATATACCGAATGCAGCCGATGGATACTTAGCGCTATATCACGATCAAGGTTTGATACCCGTTAAACTAATGGCTTTCGATCGGGCCGTCAATACTACCATTGGTTTGCCGTTTATCCGGACTTCCCCGGATCACGGAACGGCGTTTGATATTGCGGGAAAGGGTATTGCAAATGCTGCCAGTATGAAAGCTGCTTTGCTTTTAGCAGTTGAGCTAGCTAATCAAAAGGCTTCAGTTCGCAAATAACCCGACTGCAAAACCGTTCGGCAGGGTTAGCGGCTTTGCCTAAGTCCCGAGAAAGTAAGACTGAAAAGCCGAAATTTTTACTAATTTATGTAAAGTAAACCTTAATACTTCATACAATCTTCACAAAATATATATATTGTTAAAATAAGTTCTTTTTCTCTTTTTATGGTAAAAAAGCCAAGCCAAGCAGGAAGAAAAAGGTCTCTAGTGATTCGGAAGGAAATCCATCTAATTTCTTCACTATTTACCTTAAAAATAAGCATACAAACTAATTAAAAGCATCTTATTTTGTAAAAAATGATACCGTCTCAGGTTCCAAAAGCTTCTCAATTCAAGCCTTACTCAGACAATCAGCAAGAGCCAGCTTCTATATTAATTGCAGAAGATGACGAAGTGGTGGGAGCCTTGTTGTCAGAAGTAATGCAAATGCAGGGATACCGCGTGTTACAGGTATTTAACGGAGAAGAGTGCTTGGAAGCTTACGGTGTTTTCCGTCCAGATATTGTTTTATTAGATGCAATGATGCCTGTAATGGATGGCTTTACCTGCTGCCGTCATTTAAGCGCCATGCCTAACAGCAAGTTTACTCCGATTTTATTGATTACAGCTTTAAACGATTCTGAATCGGTTAACCAAGCTTTTGCCGCAGGTGCTACTGATTATATTACTAAACCGATTCATTGGACGGTGTTATGTCAGCGCGTCAGACTACTCATTCAAAAATCTAAACTCGATCGCCAAGTAGAGCAACTAAATCTTTATTTAGAACATCAGGTACAGGAACGTACTGCTCAATTAAAGCAAGCTCTTAAATTTGAAGCTACGCTCAGGCGAATTGCTGACAAAGTAAGAGATAGTTTAGATGAAGGCCAAATTTTGCAAACGGCGGTACGGGAATTAGCGGAAACGTTAGGAGTTAGTTGTTGTAATGCAGCACTATACGATAACGAACATAGTATTTCTAGAGTTTGTTACGAATATGCTGTTTCAATGTCTGGATATTTAGGTCGAACGATCCATATGGAACAATATCCGGAGATTTACCAGCAGCTAAAACAAGGGCAATATTTTTTCTTTTGTAACATGACACCTAGTTCGAGTGAGAATCGGGTGACGATGTTTGCTTGTCCGATGATTAATAGTGAAGGTACGGTAGGTGACCTCTGGCTAATTAATTCGCCAAATTGGAAGTTGAATGAATTGGAAATACATTTGATCCAACAGGTGGCTTCTCAATGCGCGATCGCAATTCGTCAAGCTCGACTTTATCAAGCTGCTCAAGTGCAAGTAGCGGAATTAGCCAAAGTCAATCAATTGAAGGATGACTTTCTTTGCACGGTTTCCCATGAATTGCGGACGCCGATTACTACGATCAAGATGATGCTCCAAATGTTAGAATTGATTTTCGATCGTAGTGGCTCTTTAGAAGAAAAGCATAATGCAACGATTGGTTATTTGCCTATTTTACAAAACCATTGCGATGAAGAAATTAAACTAATCGATGATTTATTAAGGCTACAACAGTTAGAAGCCGGAGAAGAACCTTTATTAGTAGAAGTAATTGATGTCAAAACTTGGCTACCTCAAATGGTCGAGTCGTTTATGGAAGGTATTGAAAAACGTCAGCAATCTCTCGATCTAGACTTACCTGAAAACCTACCAATGTTGATATCCAACGTTTTTTGCGTAGAAAGAATTTTGACTGAATTGCTGACTAATGCTTGTAAATATACTCCCGATGGCGAACAAATTAATATTTCTGTCAGTCGAAACTTGAAGTCGCTCCAGTTTAAAGTAACTAACACGGGAGTGGAAATCCCCGCTGCGGAGTTACCCCGAATTTTCGATAAATTTTACCGCATTCCCCATACAGATCGTTGGAAGCATGGAGGAACTGGTTTGGGGTTGGCGTTGGTAAAACGATTGGCAGATCATTTAGGAGGCTCTATCAAAGTGGAAAGCTCCCAAGCAAAAACCTGCTTTATGGTTGAATTACCGATTAATAGTTTAACTCAACCATACTTACAAGGTAACCGAGACTCTAAAGCATTTATTAAATAATTTCTGCTATATTCCGGCTAATAAAAAAACCCGTAGGATAACTACCGGGTTTTCTGAGGGCGTCAGGATCGTCTATTACCCTTATCTATTTACAGAAGAGACCGAGTTTATCTTAATTTATATTTTCTCTATACAGGAATTTGCTTAGATTTTCTTTAGACTGAGACTAAATCAGGGTTTAATAAGCTTGCATCGCATCTAATTTGTATATTTCCGAGTGTCGAGGAAAACTGTCAATCCCTCTCCCCATCCCCCCATCCCCCCATCTCCCCATCAAGCTCAATATCAAAATTAAATGCGTAGCAGCTTACCCCTTTTTTCAGCCGCTATGTTACTCGCACTCTTCATTCCCCTTTGCCATTTTCCCCAAAAATAACGGGGGTAATTGAAGCGGATTTGGTATGAGATGTGATACCAGTAGCGATCGCCTATGCAGGGACAAGTAGGCTAAAAAAAGCGGCAGCTATGAACGCTATATAGATGCTGCCGCCAGAAGCCTGTTAAAATGAATACCTAATATGGTGAAAAGTTCCGTAATATCCCTTTGATGTGGTGGCTGATAGAGCCAATTAACAATTTGCCATTTAATATCTGAAATCGAATAGCTAGTACGATCGAAACTTTTCTGTTGTTGTGGTTTAGATTAATAGTCAATTTCCACAGCTTTGCGATTGCTTAAATTTGATTGTTGTGGTTGCAAAATTTAAAGAAAGCTTAATGATTTTCAGATTTTACAAGCTATATATAATCTTATCATATATGTTAAGTTAAGCTAATGTATGATTAAGTGGCACTTTTTCGAGTTTTAATAAAAATCGTCAAATTATTTGTTTTCTGCCTTGTGGCAGTAAATAGCAACTTAAGTTTTGATTAGCTTAAGATTTAAAGAGGGTGGCATTCAGATTGGTCGAATAAAAGTATTTACCAAGGATGTAACAATGTTCATTATATCTAAAAAGTTATGTTTACTTGGTGAAATAGCTGTCGGTAAAACTAGTCTAGTTCGTCGTTACGTAGATCGGCAATTTAGCGAGCGGTATCTTTCTACCATCGGTGTTAAAATTTCTCGTCAGACAATTAATCTAAAAAAAATCCATCATTACGAGCAAAGTAGTTTACAATTTGTTATTTGGGATATAGAAGGCCAAATTAAGTTTAATTATCTGACGCCAAACTATTTGCAAGGAGCTAGCGCAGCGATTGCTGTTGCTGATATTACACGTTATTCAACGATCGAACGGTTGAGCGAATATATCCAACTTTTTTTATCGATTAATCCTCAAGGCAAAATTGCGATCGCTTTAAATAAATCTGATTTATTCAAACAGAAAGAAGCTACAAAAATTATAGAAGAGGTTGTCATCAAAAATCATCCTCAAATTATGGGGATTTATCCTACATCAGCCAAAACAGGTACTAATGTGGATGAAATGTTTAAGAAAGTGGGAGAACAATTAATTAATTTTGATAATCAATGTTATTGAGGAGAAAAAACTGAAGGAATATTTGAAAAATGGTTTGATACATTCATATTCGATCGCAAACCTAAAAATATATGCTATAATTATAAAATAAAAAATAAATTTATTTAACGATAAATAATATTTGATTAGTGATGAGATGGCAATCGCGATCGCGTTCGGTAAATTCCGTTAAGCTTGCCATTTCCAGCTAAATTTATTACATAATATTAAGTAAGGTAAAAAAGTCTATCCAACAGCAGAGTCAAACTACATGGTACTATTCGGATTTGGTAAAAAACTGACGATCCCTACCCCGGAAGAAGCATTACCGGGACGATCGCAATCCATGCCAGTTCCCGCGCGTCATTACGTGAATAAAAATCCTCTCGTACCTCCTTTTCCCGATGGTATGGAAATGGCGATGTTTGGGATGGGCTGTTTTTGGGGAGCCGAACGAAAATTCTGGCAGCTGAATGGTGTTTTTAGCACTGCCGTGGGTTATGCCGCAGGAAGCACTCCCAACCCCACTTATAAAGAAGTTTGCAGCGGAATGACAGGTCACAATGAAGTGGTGCGCGTCGTGTTCGATCCGCAAATCATTAGTTACGAAGAACTGTTGAAAGTATTTTGGGAAAATCACGAACCTACCCAAGGAATGCGCCAAGGAAATGATGTTGGCACTCAATATCGTTCCGGTATTTACGTATACTCGGAAGCACAAAAAAAGCTAGCAGAAGCATCGCGAGATCTTTATCAACAGGCACTTACCAAAGCAGGCTACGGCCAGATTACTACCGAAATTCTAGATTCTCCTGAATTTTATTATGCTGAGGAATACCATCAGCAGTATCTAGCGAAAAATCCGAATGGATATTGCGGTTTAGGTGGTACGAAAGTTCAATGTCCAGCCATCAATAAAGCCGCTGTGCAGTAAGCAAAATTAGTTCATGGTTCATGGTTAATTAATCATGAACCATGTGAAAAGGGTGAATAAATTTAAAGCGCGTAAGTTATCGATATTAAGGTAAATAAGCTTGGTTGATTAGAAATAAGGTTTTTTTTACCACAGATGTCCACAGATAAACACGGATAAACACAGATAAACACAGATGAATATCTAGATGTTTCGTTTGATTAATTAGGATAAGTGAAAGTTGGAGAGTAAGATAAATGTCTATTATGCAAGTTGTCAACAAAATCTCTGATACGATTTGGGAAATTCCCGTTTCTTATAAAGAGGGGATGCGCGTTCCTGCTCGTATTTACGGCACGGAAAAAATTATTCAAGAAATGGATGATGGAGTTTACGACCAAATTACCAACGTTGCAACTTTGCCGGGGATAACTAAGTACGCTTTATGTATGCCCGACGGACACTTTGGCTATGGTTTTCCGATTGGGGGAGTAGCGGCAATGGATGTGGAAGAAGGGGGCGTAATTTCGCCAGGGGGTATTGGTTTCGATATTAATTGCGGGATGCGTTTATTAGTAACCAATCTCACTTATAAAGATATCAAACCTCATATTAAAAAACTGGTAGATAGACTTTATGAAAGAGTGCCTGCGGGGGTGGGTAGTTCGGGTTTTGTGAAGATTTCACGGGATGAATTTCGCCAAGTGGTAGAACAGGGGGCGCAGTGGTGTGTTCGCAATGGTTATGGTTGGGAAGAGGATTTGGACGTAATTGAAGAAAACGGCTGTATTCAAGGGGCTGACTCTTCTAAGATTAGTGAAAAAGCGATCGATCGAGGCTTTAATCAAATCGGTACTTTAGGTTCTGGCAACCACTATTTAGAAATTCAAGTTGCTCATAAAAAGAATATTTTCGATCCGGAATTGGCGAAAGTTTTTGGCATTACGCAACCGGATCAAGTGGTGGTGATGTTCCACTGCGGTAGTCGGGGTTTCGGGCATCAAGTGGCAACCGATTATCTGCAAGTTTTCCTGAAAGTAATGGAAAGCAAATATGGAATTAAAATTTTGGATCGGGAATTAGCTTGTGCGCCTTTTAATTCGCCGGAAGGACAAGCATATTTTACTGCGATGAAGTGCGGTTTAAATATGTCTTTTGCTAATCGCCAAGTGATTTTGCACCGCATCCGAGAAGTGTTTTCGGAAATATTCGGCACTTCGGCAGAGGATTTGGGAATGCACATGGTTTACGATGTGGCTCATAATACTGCTAAATTGGAAGAGCATTTAGTAGATGGAAAAATGCGATCGCTATTAGTTCATCGCAAAGGTTCTACTCGTGCTTTTGGCCCTGGTATGGCAGATGTTCCCGCACGTTATCAAGCAGTTGGTCAACCAGTAATCATCGGCGGCAGTATGGAAACTGGGTCTTATTTGTTAACAGGTGTCGCCAGTGGTGCTCAAACTTTTTTTAGTACCGCACATGGTAGTGGTAGAACGATGAGTCGTACTAAAGCGCGGAAAACTTGGCAAGGACAAAAACTGCAAAAAGAGTTAGAAAATAAGGGAATTTATATTCGCACAACCTCTTGGGCGGGATTAGCTGAAGAAGCTGGTGGTGCTTACAAAGATATCGATGATGTGATTGAAGCAACTGAGTTAGCAGGACTTTGTAAAAAAGTGGTTCGCTTTTCGCCAATTGGAAATATCAAGGGATAATTTATGCAGGTTCGCACGCCGCTAACAGTCATTACAGGGCCACTCGGTAGCGGGAAAACTACGCTGCTGCGTCACATTTTGGATACAGTTCCGAAAAAGATTGCCATTTTGATGAATGAATTTGGCGAAATTGCGATCGATAGTAAAATTATCGCCGGAAAAAACGTGCAAATGGCAGACTTGGGCGGCGGTTGCGTTTGCTGTTCCCTATTGGGAGAATTTGAAGCGGCGGTAAATGAAATTATCGATGCGGTCGATCCGGATCAAATAGTAGTAGAAACTACGGGAGTTGCGGAACCGGATGCTTTGGTTTTTGATATTCAAGAAAGTTTGCCAAGGGTGCGACTCGATGGTGTAGTAACGGTAATTGATGCTGATGGAATGGTCAAATATCCGCGAGTCGGTCACACAAATCGAATTCAAATCGAAACAGCAGATACGATTATTTTAAATAAAGTCGATTTGGTGTCGGAAAGCGAGTTAAATGAAATTAAAGAAAAGTTGCTTTCTTTCAATGAAGTAGCATCGATTTTACCTGCCAAACGTTGTCAAGTCGATCCGGATTTGTTGTTTGGGATTGGGCGAGAACGAGTGCAACCCCATCCCCATCACGTTCACCAACCGGAATTTGATTCTTTCAGTTATAAAACTGATGCTAATTTCAATCGTCAATGTTTTGAAGATTTTGCCGATAATTTAGGATCGGATGTTTATCGCGCTAAGGGTTTCGTGAGGTTTGATTCGGAGATTTATTTGTTTAATTTTGTGGCAGGACGTTGGGATTTGGAGGTGTTTGAACAAGAAGCAACCGAATTGGTTTTTATCGGTAAACAAGTGAATGAAAAGAAAGCGGATATCCTGAATCGTTTAAAATTATGTGAGCAATAATTTATGCCTTACGAGTTTTTAGAAGATATTGCGATCGCAGATATTGCTTTTGAAGCTAAGGGCAAAGATTTGTCAGAAGTTTTCATAGCGTCAGGCGATGCCACCCTAAACGCTATGATTGATAATTTGGCGGCAATAGAATTGCAGGAGGAAAGAATTTTTACCTTGGAGAATGATGAGTTAGATATGTTGCTGTTTAACTTTCTCCAAGAGTTTATCTATTATAAAGATAGCGAATTACTTTTATTGAGAGCGCAGCAAGTTAATATAGAACAAAAAGATAATTTATATCATTTAACCGCTTCTGCAAAAGGGGAAAAACTCGACCCGGAACGTCACGAACAAAGGGTAGATGTAAAAGCGGTGACTTTACATCGTTTTAAATTGGAAAAAACGGATGACGGTTGGATGGCATTGGTAATTCTTGATATTTAAAATATTTGGTAATGATCATTTTCATATCGTATCTGATTGCATCGGTGATATAATATTGATGCTAAATATTGTCTGTGAAAATCAGGGGGTAAATTTTTACCGCAGATAAATACAGATAAGAAAAAGATTTTTAACCAATCCATGTTAACTAACTGATATCATCTGTTAAAATATCTGATCGTGCAGAATATTTAGTTGTAGCAGTAATACAATGACAACAGTGCAAATTTTGGAGTAAAACGGGCTGGTCAATAATTTTATACAGATCATTCCACCAAAAGAGGGGTGATAGCAAATATCCTAAAATTACCAGAAAACCACCTGTAAGTTTTCGCCACATGAATTTTATTTTATTGTCTCGATCGTTGGCTTTGCACTAATTCGCATTCTACCATTAAAAGCAGCCATAGCTGTAAAAGCATACTTGCGTATTGATGATTTTGCTGCTTAAGCATTTTTGCTTAATTTTCGAGTAGGTTTTTGTTTGCTTCAAAATGTCTAGTACCATTTTTCTTTGCTTTGGAGTTAGCGCTGCCAAACTGTTACCCCAAAGTGCTTGCAGTTCATCTTGAATAAGTAGATCCTCACAGAGGTAATTCACAGAGGTAACGCTCCATCTTTGTATATGCTCATTATATAAAAATTTCATAGTTTCTACCTCTGGGTATATACCGAATGAATATCAAAAATGATATTTAATGCTACAGTAAACGAGCTTATCTTTAAGGATCGACCAAGCTGAACAACCAATTTTATAACTAATCATTTAGGCTTCAGAGTTTGGTTAAATATTCAAGCACGAATTTTTTCATTTAAAAATTTCAATTGCTGGTAAATCATGGCGATTCGGGGTAAGTCAATGCCATTTTTTTGAGCTAAACGTAATGGATTGCCGAACATGGTTTCTACTTCCATCGGGCGCTTTTCATCGTAGTCAATTTTCATGCTAGTGCGGTATGGTTTCATTTTGAGAGTGCGATCGAGCATTAGTTCGATCAGGCTATCGGGAATTATGCGACCGCAACTTTTTGCACCCGCCGCCACTTCCCTCATCAACTGTTCGACTAAAGCGCGAGTATGAGTATTTTCCATCAACTCATCGGTTCTGGCATCAAGAACTACAGACAAACCATTATAAGGAATATTCCAAACTAATTTCTGCCAACGCGCCAGCAACAAATCTTCTGCTAATTTAATCGGGATATTCGCATTTTGAAAATCATTAGCAATCTGACGCAACCGTTCGGTGACGCCACAAGGTTGATAATTAGTAAAATATTCTCCTAACGTAATTTCACCATAATCTAAATGATGAATATGTCCCGCACCTACTTTATTGGAACACAAAAAACACAAGCCACCCATTACTCTTTCATCACCAACAATGGTGGCTACTTCATCTTCTACTCCCAATCCATTTTGCAATACCAAAACTACCCCAGCATCCTTAACTAAATTTGGTAATAATTTTGGCAATAAATAATTTTGGGTAGTCTTCAATGCCACGATTACCACATCGCATTGAGGCATTTTGTTCGCATCAGCATAAGCATTAACCTGGGGCAGGGTGAAGTCCCCATCTTTGGATTCGACAACTAAACCATATTGACTGACTTGTTGATAGTCGCTGCGTAGCAGGAAGTGGACATCCAGCCCTGCTTTTTGCAAAAGCGCACCGTAAAAGCCGCCCAGCGCACCAGTACCAACAATAGCGTAACTGCGATCGCTCATATCCCTATCAAAATTTCTTTAAGCTTTTTTATATTACAAAATCGTTGACATTGATTGATTCTATGACCGTTAACCCCGTAAAATTAACTTAATATAAGAATCCTCTTCACATCCATAGAGCAAAAACTATGAGTTCTCGCCCCATTATCCTTGGCATCGTTGGCGATAGCGCCGCTGGGAAAACCACGCTGACTAGAGGAATTGCCCAGGTATTGGGGGAAGAGGACGTTACGGTTATTTGTACGGATGATTATCACCGCTACGACAGAGTGCAGCGTGCTGAACGGGGAATTACAGCTTTGCATCCAGATTGCAATCATCTAGATATCATGCAGCAGCATTTGAGTCTGCTACGCACCGGACAACCGATTCTCAAACCAGTATACAGCCACAAAACCGGGACTTTTGAGGCTCCGCTTTATATAAAACCGAGCAAATATGTAATTATTGAAGGATTACTCGGTTATTCTACTCGCATTGCGCGAGATTGTTTTGATGTAAAAGTTTACTTAGCACCGCCAGAATCACTACGGGCAAAATGGAAGGTTAAGCGAGATACTTTGAAGCGAGGTTACAGTAAAGAACAGGTACTTGCAGAATTAGAAAAACGAGAACCAGATTCAGAACAGTTTATCCGTCCTCAGCGAGAATGGGCTGATGTGGTAGTGAGTTTTTATCCGCCAACTGATGCTTTAGAGGAAGAAAGTTCTCACTTGAACGTGCGTTTAATACTTAGACCAACGATTCCCCACCCGGAATTTACGAAGATTTTGGATGAAAGTAGCGTAGATTCTCAACAGGCAATCCGTTTAGGATTAGATAGAGATATGGGAAAACCCGTTGATGTGTTAGAAATTGATAGTCATGCTACCGCCGCACAAGTAAGCAAGCTAGAAAGAATTTTGTGTCACGAAATTCCCGATTTGTTGCCTCATTGTAGCCGGGAAAGTAACCCGGATCTGGGTAAAATTACTGGCACAACCGGAGAAATTTTGCAAAGTTATCCCCTAGCATTAACTCAGTTGTTAATTTCCTATCATACTCTCAAGGCTACTCACTTGGAATCTGGTAAAGCAACGCCAATTAATGTTGTTTAATAAAAGTTTGTAGTGAGGACTTCAGTCCTCATTCCGAGGACTAAAGTCCTCACTACAAACTATTGAAAAATAATATGATTCCCAACAATTAATTCCCCAGAAACTGAGGCTGTTTCCATTTGTACATTCGGTAATTGACTTTGGGGTGCGGGAATCATCGGGCCGCGAAAATCTAGCAGTTGTACTAACATTAGATAGGCAATGGCAAGAATGAGAGAAATGGCACCGGTGATAATTGCCACAATTTTAGAACGATCCATCGACTTTCCTTTAAATTTTAAATAAGTCCTTTTTGATTCTAATAATTAAACGTGAAAATCGGATTTTTGGGAACTGGATTAATGGGAAAGCCTTTGGTGGAAAGGCTTTTGTCGGCAAATTTTTCAGTGGTTGCTTATAACCGTACTGAGTCGAAGCTGTCACCGCTAAGAGATGGGGGTGTCGCAATTGCATCTTCTCCAGCAGAGGTAATAGAAGCGTCTGATTGTATTATCCTCATGCTGACAGACGCTAGTGCGATCGAGCAAGTGTTATTTTCCGATAGTTGTCAGCCCAAACTGAAAAATCGCACTATTATTCAAATGGGTACGATCGCACCTGCGGAAAGTGTAGCAATTTGCGATCGTATAATTGCTGCTGGTGGCGAATATCTAGAAGCACCAGTGTTAGGCAGTATTCCCGAAGCACAAACCGGAAAATTGATTGTCATGGTAGGCGCTTCCCCCGCACAATTTGCACAATGGCGCAGTTTGCTACAAAATTTTAGCCCAGAACCCCGTTTAATTGGCCCGGTGGGAACCGCTGCGGCAATTAAACTAGCACTCAATCAGTTAATTGCGTCCCTCACCACTACTTTTGCCCTCAGTTTAGGCTTCGTGCAGAAAGAAGGAGTAGAAGTAGAAACTTTCATGGAAATTTTACGCCAAAGTGCCCTTTATGCACCCACATTTGACAAAAAATTATCCAGAATGTTGGATGAAAATTATGACAACCCGAATTTTCCCACTAAACATTTACTAAAAGATACTAACCTGTTTCTAGCTGAAGCAAAATCGCTTGGTTTGAATGTCAGCAGTTTGGAAGGAGTAAAGCAAATTCTCGAAATAGCCCAACAAATGGGTTTGGCAGAACTAGATTATTCAGCCCTATTTTCAGCAGTGAAAAAATCATAATATTGGATGGAAGGGCGGGTTTTGCTACAAATTAGTTTGTGCTAATCAAAGATGGTCTGCTAAACCCGCCCCTACAATTAGGGTTAAATTTTCCCTATCTCACCATCTAATTCTGATTTGGCTTATTCAACTCTTTCGATTTAGCAAGTGCTTCATCGAAAGCAACTTTATAATCATTTCCGCCTAACATAACATCACCGTAATATTCATAAGGCATATCACCATATACTGGTAGCGGTTCGTCTTCCGGATAATCTTCTTTTGCTTCTTCTACTTGTGCTTCTAACTTTTTCAAAGGTAGGCGGTGGGCTGGAAAATAATATAACTCTTCAGGTTTTTTATCCAGATGTGCTAACGATGGATCAACAATCGAATCATCCAACTCGATCCAACCATGCTCGACTGGTTTATATGGATAACCTGGAAATACTAAAAAACCTTGCACGTACATAGATTTTTTATTGGACAATGCTGCTTTGTAAGCATTGTTAAAAAAGTCATTTGGCTTGCTTTTAATTGCTTTGCCAATCTCTATAGAAAGAGCCGCATCTAATGGTTTACTCATACTTATACCGTGTATATCACCCTTTTTATTATAAATGAGAACACTGATTAATCCACTTTAACCAAAGGTTAACTAATAGTTCGTTGATTATTTTACCTGAAAAGTCGATCGTTAAAACCAAAAATCTTTCTTTCTTAAGAATGAGGAATCTAAAGTTCAGACTTAGATAAATAATACATATAGAGTAAGCAAAAAATGTGGAACAATTACAGCAGATTGCCCAAGAGCAATTTGGCTAGGAATCTTTGCGTCCAGAGAAGCAGCAGCTATTCAAGCTCTTCTAAATAGTCACGATACCCTGTCCCTTTTTTAAGGGGGATTGCCTACGGCACGCGACGCGAACGAAAACGTCTAAACTCATAACTAACAACTTGAGTTAATTAGTAAAAAGTAGGGTGCGTTACCCTGTCCCTAATGCACCGTCTTTATTGGCAGTACCGCTATTAACTTTTGCTTAAGCTACATTTGACAACTGCACTAAATATGAGAAATTATATCTTGATAAAATTACCAACTTATTCTCAACAGGAATAACAGCATGAGTGAAGCCAAAGAAACAATTTTCAGCAAAATCATCCGCCGAGAGATTCCTGCTGAAATTGTCTATGAAGATGATTTAGCGCTTGCTTTCAAAGATATTACTCCTCAAGCACCAGTTCACATCTTGGTCATTCCCAAAAAGCAAATACCCAAACTAGCAGATGCACAACCAGAAGACCACAAAATCATGGGGCATTTGCTGTTAACTGCTCAACGAGTTGCCGAACAAGCTGGACTCACTAACGGCTATCGAGTGGTGATTAACAATGGCCATGATGGAGGACAAACTGTATATCATCTGCATTTACATATTTTAGGCGGACGCGAAATGGGATGGCCTCCAGGTTAAGTTAATTGAGTAGTTTAATCAATAATTGGTTGGTGAATGCAATATTAATTAATGTCGGATTTACCAACCAATCATTTACTATATTATATTGAGGACTTTAATTAAATTGACAGGCACGTATATCTAATTAAATTTCACCTCAGAGAGCGCAGAAAAAAAGAAAGGAAAGAAAAAATTTTTACAGAATTAAGGGAAAGTTAATTTCAATCTAACATTTAAAATCGAATGACACGACAACTTCACGACCAATTTGCTAAACAGTATTTAGAAGAATTATTAGCACCTCTAGGACAGGTAGAAACCAGTAAGGATGTATCGCCGGAAGTCCGTCAAGTGGATGTTTGGTTTGTCCCAGCACCATCGCTTTCGACAGAATCACAACTTTTAGGTTTGTTAGGACAAATGGCATCATCGGCTTGTTCTTTTGAACCGTTTCGGAATCAGCCTAACCCATTTGAGGTGAGGAACTGCCTACTTAAATTGTATTCGCTGCATGGCGAACTTTTACGTAAGGCGAGAAGAGAAAATAATTCTCTTTCTGAAACAGAACTACCAATTTTGTGGATTTTATCGCCTACCTGTTCGGAAAATTTGCTAAATGGTTTTGGCGCAAAATTGGATAGTTCTGGAAATTGGGTGGAAGGTGTTTACTTTTTGCCAGAATATCAGAAAACCGCACTGGTGGCTATTAATCAATTACCACAGACGGAAGCAACTTTGTGGTTGCGAATTATGGGACGACGCGAGACTCAAAAACAAGCAGTACGAGAGATAGAAGCGCTACCCAGCAATCATCCTTTTAGAAGGAATATTCTGGAGATTATTGGTAGGTGGTACATCAACTTGCAAACGAGTCAAAATTTAGATGAAGAGGACAGGGAGGTACTTATGAACTTATCACCAGCTTATCTGAAATGGCGGGAAGATACTTTACAAGAAGGACGGCGAGAGATGGTAGAAAATTTGCTGCAAATTCGATTTGGTGTGTTGGATGAGGTATTAGCTGTGGCGATACCTTTGATGTTGCAGTTACCGTCGCCAGAATTGACTCGGTTGTTGTTGACTCTTTCTCGCGAAGAGTTGTTGGAACGGTTTGGAGGGGGGTCTAACTGATGCAGTATCGGCATTGTCCAATTAAAAATCTGTAATTTTGGGTAAAAATACCTCTTAGGTGTGAATTTTTACTGAGGTTCTGGGAAAATTAAAGTAAAACAACAACCAAGAATCTCAGCTAAATCATGCCTGAACATCTGAGACTTGAAGAAGCGGTAGAATTTGCCGAGAACCCAGAACCTCGTTGTCCCTGTGTCTTACTACTAGACACTTCCGGTTCTATGTCCGGCGCACCAATAAATGCTTTAAATGAGGGTCTGCGAACATTTAAGGATGACCTGAATCAAGACGACCTTGCCAAGAAGCGGGTCGAAGTAGCAATTGTCACTTTTGACAGCGATGTGAAAGTGGTTCGAGACTTTGTGACGGCTGACCGCTTCGACCCACCAACGCTGACCACTGGTGGTTTGACTCATACGGCTTCTGGGATTAATAAGGCGTTGGATATGATTCAAAGCCGCAAATCCCAGTATCGCGCTAATGGAGTCAGTTACTATCGCCCTTGGGTATTTTTAATTACCGATGGAGAACCGCAGGGAGAGTTATCTGATGTCGTGGAACGGGCAGCACAGCGGATAAAAGAGGAAGAATCTAAAAAAGGTGTTGCTTTTTTCGCTGTGGGTGTGGAAGGTGCGAATATAACGCGACTTAGCCAAATTGTAGTTCGGACACCTTTAAAACTAAAAGGTCTGAGTTTCCGGGAACTATTTGTTTGGTTGTCTGCAAGTATGCAGAGTGTTTCTCACTCAAAACTAGATCAGCAAGTGCCATTGCTACCACCGTCAGGCTGGGCGGAAGTTTAATGAACAGGAATCATGCTGATTGTTGGCGGGTTGTAGCAGCATCGGTTGCTGGTACTAGCCATGAAAAAACAGGTAAGCCTTGTCAAGATGCTCATACTTGGAAGGTTTTACCAGAGGGTGTTTTGGTGGCATCTGTGGCTGATGGTGCAGGTTCAGCGGCAATGGCAGAAGTAGGTGCTGATGTTGCTGTTGGTGCTGCTGTGGAAGCGATCGAAAATTCCTTATCTTCCCAGCTATTTCCTCAAGATGATACCGAATGGAAATCATTAATTACTAATGCTTTGATATCAGCACGAACAGCTGTTGAGATAGAAGCAACTATCCAAAAAGTAATGGTGCGAGATTTAGCTAGCACTTTGATTTTGGTAGTTGCTACTCCCGAACTGGTTGCTGCTGTCCAAGTGGGAGATGGTGCAGTAGTGGTAGCGGATGAAGGAGAGATTATTGCTCTTACTTTGCCTTCTACAGGTGAATACATCAATGAAACTACTTTTCTAATCTCTCCTGATGCAGTAGAAAAAGCTCAACTGACCGTATGGCATGGCAAAGCGGCTCAACTGGGTATTCTCACAGATGGGTTGCAAATGCTGGCGCTGAAAATGCCTGAAGGCAGGCCGCACAAGCCTTTCTTTTCACCTTTGTTTCGCTTTGTGGCAGAGGTAACGGATGAAACGGCAGCTAAACAAGAGTTAGTGGAGTTTCTCCATTCTCCCCGCGTGACACAGAGGGCAGATGACGATTTGACTATTTTATTGGCGACTTTGGTGGGGTGAAGTGTAATGCGGGTACAACGGCAATCTAACGGACAAATGATTACCCTCAATACTGAATTAGGCGGCGGCGGAGAGGGAAAAATTTACTCAATATCGGAAGAACCTTTACTGGTGGCGAAGGTTTATCACCAGTCAGCAAAGGTTTACGCTGATAAGCTTTCAGTGATGTTTGCTAACCCACCTGATGACTCAACATTAGTACAAGGGCGCGTTTCTATAGCTTGGCCTGTTGATTTGCTAAAGGATACCAGTAGTCAGGAAATTATCGGCTTCCTGATGCGGCGCGTTACAGAGGTACGTCCTGTCCATGATTTTTACATTCCTGCAACTCGCCGCGATAAGTCGCCATATTTTAATTATCTGTACTTGCATCGAACAGCACGCAACTTAGCTGCGGCTGTGAGTGCTTTACACGCTAAGGGTTATGTGATTGGTGATGTAAATGAATCGAATATTTTGGTGACAGAGACGGCGCTGGTAACTTTGGTAGATACGGACTCGTTTCAGGTGTTGGATTTGCCGCATAACAAAATATATCGTTGTCCTGTGGGTAAGCCGGAATTTACGCCGCCAGAACTTCAGGGTAAAACTTTTCGGGATATCGATCGCACTCCAGAACATGATTTGTTTGGCTTGGCAGTGGTGATTTTCCAATTGCTGATGGAGGGAACGCACCCGTTTGATGGTGTGTTTCAGGGAAGTGGCGACCCACCACCAAAGGAAAAGCGGATTTTAGAGGGTCATTTTCCTTACGGTAACAGGATTGTGCCTTATCGTTCTAAGCCTTTAGCACCACCGTTTGACATTTTGCATCCAACGCTGCGGCAATTGTTCATCCGTTGTTTTGATGATGGTCACAACGACCCGAAGGCAAGACCTGATGCTAAAAGTTGGGTGAAGGCGCTGGTTGAGGCGGAAAATACTTTAGTTACTTGTTCGGTGAATGACCAACATCGGTATGGGAATTATTTGAGTGTTTGTCCTTGGTGTGAAAGGACTGTGCGGTTAGGAGGACGCGATCCTTTTCCGGTAACAACAAAAGTAAAATCTGCCACATTTACCCCAACGGGATTGCAAGACGCAAAAACACAGATGCAATCAAACCAAGCCTCTACAATTCCACAGTTTTCAGCGCTTACAGTTAGGCAAATAATTTTGACTATTGTGGCTTCCTTCTCACTTTTATTGAGAATTACAAAAACATCTAACAAATGGCATACCAGAGTCGTAAGGGCTACAAGTGCTTTATTACTTCTATGGATAGTAGTTTCATGTCAAAAGGCTATCCAAAAACATCAACAATATGCTAAATTAAACAGCTTTTTGGCATCGGGAGACTGGAGATCTGCCGATCAAGAAACTAGGAGCTTGATGCTCAAGATATCGAATAAGGAATTAGAAGATGAAATCGGTGGCCTTCCGGACAATCCTTCTATTAATATGTATGGTATGGCATCCCGTCACTGCGAAGATCTTCAGATAATCAACCAACTATGGATGAAATATAGCAATGGAAAATTTGGATTAAGTGTACAGAAATCTATTTGGAAAAGTGTAGGCGGTAGGACAAGTCTTCCTGATAAAAATGCTCTAATTTCAATGGATGATCCTAAAAGATTTTTCAAGTCAATCGAGATTGATGATGAATTTAATAGAGCCGTTAGGTCAAGCTATAGAATTTTTGAAAGTCGCGTGGGATGGGAAAGTAAAAAATCAAGAATTTACGACATTGATAAAGCTCCGATAGGACATCTTCCAAGTAACTTAGCTTTCTACATTGCGATGGAGTCAAACTGGTGGAGTCTATTTACTGTACCAGCTTGTAAACTCTAATATAGCGATCCTATTTGATTTGTGAAAAACCTATAACCGACCAAGAAAGAGGAAAGGGAATTTTCACAAATCATTTAGGATTGCTATACTACATACAGTGTATTGCAGGTTTAATCAAGCATTTTGACTATGCTTCTCTATCTGAAAGACATAAAAGTTCAACTCGATATTGCAAACTTTCATTTTGAGATTGACAGAGTATATCTAATTTTTGAAGTTTAAGATCGAGTTCTAGGCGCATTAGTTGTTCAAGGTACATAACTGAGCCGAATCCCCATTTACTAAAAGAAAGAGTAGTAACTTCTAACTTAGGATTCTCAATAATAAAACAATCTGGACTTATGCTAACCTCATCAGGTGTTACAGCAGGTTGACCAGGAGAAATGGTTTTTTTAGTTAATCTCTTTAAGCTAACTTTTTGGCCATTTAACCCAACCCACCAATTACGAATCATTTGTAAAACAATTTCATTATCCCGATGACTACTGTTAACTTGCCAGATAAGCTTTTGCTGCATAGGAGCGTGGGAATTGGTATTGAAGCTTCGCATCATAGCCTCTCTAATTTATAAAGAAAGAACGACTAAATTAGTTTTAGCACCCTTTACGTTGCATTTTTATTGCATTTACTCTCCTATTTTCCAGAACTGCGCTCGCCGTTTACCTAGTTACTCATTTATAGGATCGCCTTTACCTCCACTAGACAAAAATGATATTTTTGGAAAAGAGCGATCGCTATTTTTCTAGCTTCTGATTTGAGCGCCTATTCAATTTCGCTCAATTCTTTCAGCTGGGTTGCTAGAGCCTTAGCAGTTTCAACCGGAAGCCCAATTACAACTTCATCAACCTCATAAACACCTCTTTCATAAACACCCTCTTCGTAGGCAGTGTTAGTCAGTTTGATCAGAACGTAACTCTCACTAACACCAGGCAGTTGTCCTATACTAACGCTAGTGCTACAGCCTAGCTCGAAAGTGTACTTCGCTTGGAAGCTTGCCATAATGGATAAAATCCTTAATTTTAGGGGTCTGTATTCTTTCTACTATATTCCTCAGTGCATTATCTTGGCATTCAATCTCTTATTTTCCAAAATTCCGATCGCCCTCTACCTAACCACCTATGTAGGCGTATCTCACCTCACCCATCAATCACTGAAAACAAATATTTCCCGTGAATTTCCACCTCTGTCATCAGAAAATCACTATATCGATCGTGACTTTTAATAAAAGCCGTTTCATTTGTCCCTTCACAATAAGAATAAGTCGGCGGATCGTCTCCTTCGTAAACTCTAAAAAAGCTGAATTGATATCCTTGGTGCATGAAGAACACAAACGCATCCTCTGGCAAAGATGCAGGAAAATTATTTTCCTCTAAAAGTGCGATCGCGCAACCTTAAAATGATGTGTTGCAGAAATGCGATCGCTAATTAATGAAAAGTGTGTTGGCGTAGCGTGCCGTAGGCATATCGCGCTTTTGAGGGAAAATGCGATCGCACCTAAAGTAAAATAATAATAAAATCTCCAAAAAGCTGGAGTTCAAAAATATGAGTGTCATAATTCCCGATCATATCCTCACAGCCGCCAACCTATCAGAAGCCGAATTAAAATTAGAAATTGCCATCTTACTGTACCAAAAATCCAAAATCAGTACAGGCACTGCCCGTCGCCTTGCCGGAATGAATTTAATCGAATTCCGCAAAGAACTTGCCCGTCGCGACATCTGCATTCATTACGATGTTGAAGATTTGCAAACTGACATCAAAACTTTGCAGGAGTTGGGTCAATTGTGACTGTCGTCAGCAATACTTCACCTATTACTAGCCTTGCAGCCTTAGGACAGCTAAATCTGTTACAACAACTTTACGGTAGCATAATCATTCCCCAAGCAGTTTACGATGAATTGATGTATTAAGTGCTGCGGGAGAGTAGTTCTAACTAAACCTACAAGCAACCTGTTTTAATATTTTCAATATCTTCAGATAACTCAATTTCAACGACTCCAGGTAATTGGCGATCGCATCACTTCATCTTAGGGCAAAAGGTAAGATCGCGCTTTTGAGGAGAAATGCGATTTCATCCGGTAATTGTTTGATTGTTATCTGTTGCTTCCAAGTTAGCTTCATGCAAACGTTTTTGATATTTTAAAGATATTGCTGTTGCCAAATCGCTCATTTCTTTAGCTTTCTGTTCCGCTAATTTGGCAATTTGCAAAATTTCTTCTAGTTCTGCTTGTTGCTTGTCATTTAAATGTTGTTGTGTCATCTCAAGTTATCCAAACGAGTTATCACCGTATTAACCAACATTTTAGTCTCTAATACTCTTCCGAGCAACTCTGCTAAATCTTCTCCTCCTTCCTGAATTACCTGCGATCGCACATTTTCAGGCGAGATACTATCAACGGTAATCTGGATGCGTCTTCTAGAATTTTATACGAATAATAACGAATTACTGAGAGTAGCAAACAATCCAATCAGGGTAACATTATCTGGAAAACGCAAGAATAGGCTTCTTATAATGTTAGAGCCTTCACTTGCGTCCCGTTCGATTCGATCTAGTTCTTGGTTCAGTCTGTTAACGAGATCTTCAATTTCTGAGGGAATAGTCATCTTTGTCTTAATATTGCAGTAAATTAGCATACTGAACTAACTTAATCAGTATACTGCGATCGCATTATCCCCGATTTCCCAACTCTTCTATAAAAACTTGATGTTCCGGTGTTGCTAACCCCATCTGTAACACCGATTGAACCTCAGCCAAATTACCAGCTAATAAAGCCGAAACAGCCAACCATAAACCAGGGAAAACTTCACTTTTAATTACGCCAGTTTCATCTGCTACTAAATTAATATATTGCCCTTCTCTTAACCGAAACCAATCAATTTTTTGTTCGTAAACTTGCCAAACCAAATATTCTTGTACTTGGTTGCGACGGTAAGCTTTTAATTTTTCTCGCAAATCATAAGAAGCGCTACTGGCAGCTATTTCTGCAATAAATTCCGGCGCACCTTCCACATAACTATCTTCGCTAATCGTTGACTGTCCGTCAACTTCAATTCGCAGCAGTGCATCAGGTTGCGGTTCGTTATCTTGATCGAGACGCACTGTGGTATCAACTAACAAGTCAACCCCAGGCGTAACCATCGAGTAAGTAGACATCCATCCTATGATGTGACCATGAGGTCTACCGTGAATAACTCGGACTGGCGAACCCATATAAACCACTCCTTCAATTAATTCAGCTTTCTTCAAGTGAGGCATTGCTTCGTAGCGTTGTTCAAATTCAGCACGAGTTAGAGAATCGCCATTTTCCAACGGCAAGATTTTCGGCATTGTTCCTGTCATGGTTTCCCCTCCAACCATTTCTTTTCATTGTGCCATGATGAAATATGCTTTCGGCAATCATCCAGATGCAAATCGCCTTCAGCCAATATTTTTAGCCATGATTATTGAACCACTATCCTACGAAACCCTTGACCAAGCAATTAATTTAGTAGATCGAATTTTTCCTTTCCAAATAAACAGCCAAATTGAAAATGCTAGCATGGTTTTCCGCGCTAGCCTCGAAAAAAATAATTCATTTAATCGAAATTTGCTAGAAAAAATGCAAATTACTGATGCAAACTACTGGGTTGCGATCGATAATAACTCCAAAAAAGTTGTAGGAACAACTGGATTATATAGTTACCAAGAAGATGAAAACCAAGCATATTGGCTAGGTTACACTTGTGTAGATCCAGATTTTCGCGGTCAAGGAATCGGCTCAAAGTTAGTAGATTTTGCTATAACTAAAGCACGTCAATCAGACAAGCAATTTTTACGATTATATACATCCACTTATCCTGACCAAGCAGTAGCGCAAATTTTATATGAAAAAAGGGGTTTCCGGATAACTAGGGAAGAAAGTATCGAGGGAAGTAATTTTAAAATGATCTACCGCGAATTGAAATTATAGCGATCGCATTTCCAAACAAAATAGGGGCAACTCACCTATTGCCCCTACTTTACAAAGCTATCTATTCAGATAACCAAATTGAGATTTAGTAACCTCTGGTGTTTGGCTTGGAAACGATGAAGCTGAGAACTTGGCACTGCTTCACGTTATCAAAACCTACTACGCGGATGTAGCAGTTGGAATACTCAGAACGGCAAGCACGTACTTCTTCGAGAACTTCTTGAGGAGTGCGAGCATTGAACAGAGGCAACTTCCACATCGTCCAGTAGTGCATTTCTGGCGCTGAAGATTCGCTGAATTCTACACCAGGAATATAGCCTTGGTCGAGAATGTACTGAACTTGCTTAACGATTTGGACATCGGTGAGAGGAGGCAAATAAGAGAGAGTTTCGTAACGACGCTCTTTGGGTAGAGTTTTCATTGCTTACAGGTCTTCCTTGGTACTGGTAATTCTGGTCTATCGGCTAAATATCGAGCTTAATCAGATTCCGTTGGCGTATCTGTTTGCCCTTCAGAAGATGCGGCGGGGTCAGAAAACACGATCTGCGTCATTTTCTCCAAATGCCGACGCTGATGCTCCATATTGGAGTGCTGTATCCCAGTGCGAATCATCTCAGGCAAAAAGTCTGTCACTTCCTCTGCTAGATGCTGGCGTACTGTCATTACCCGAAACGCCAGTTCTTGCTTTTGTAGAAGTAATTCTTCCAGAAAAGCTTCTCCATCTTGGATTCTACTTTTCGAGGAAAAATTATTCAGCCAGTAGGCTAGAGGAGGATTTGTTTCGCTCAACTGAGCCAAAATAATCCGCACGGCTTGATAAGTCAAGTAGCTGATCAGCGTCTTGCTAGTGTCTTTGGCGACTTGTTTGAGATCCATTTTGACCCCGCCTCCGGCGATTTGAGATGAGAGGATTTTAGATAATTAGATTAATCTAAAATCCAAAATCCGCCATCTATAACCGGATTAGAGGGTATCCATTGCCTCGAACTCGAACTTGATTTCTTTCCACAGTTCGCAAGCAGCAGCCAGTTCAGGGCTCCACTTACAAGCTTCGCGGATCACATCGCCACCTTCGCGGAACAGGTTACGACC
The DNA here is from genome assembly GCA_036703985.1 of Leptolyngbyaceae cyanobacterium. GTDB lineage: Bacteria > Cyanobacteriota > Cyanobacteriia > Cyanobacteriales > Aerosakkonemataceae > DATNQN01. The sequence continues at coordinate 11,850 of DATNQN010000107.1, read as the reverse complement.
TTCGTTACGAGCTTGGATACAAGCTTCCAAAGCTACGCGGTTAGCGGTAGCACCAGGAGCGTTACCCCAGGGGTGACCCAGAGTACCACCACCGAATTGCAAGCAAGAATCATCGCCGAAGATTTCTACCAGCGCTGGCATATGCCATACGTGGATACCACCAGAAGCAACTGGCATTACACCAGGCATGGAAGCCCAATCTTGGGTGAAGTAAATACCACGAGCGCGGTCTTGTTCGATGTGGTCTTCGCGCATCAAGTCAACGAAGCCCATCGTGATGCCTTTTTCGCCTTCCAGCTTACCTACAACGGTACCGGAGTGCAGGTGGTCACCACCAGACATCCGCAAGCACTTAGCTAATACGCGGAAGTGGATACCGTGGTTCTTTTGACGGTCGATTACTGCGTGCATAGCGCGGTGGATGTGCAGCAGTACGCCGTTACGACGACACCACTTAGCCAAAGTAGTGTTAGCGGTGAAACCACCAGTTAGGTAGTCGTGCATGATGATGGGGGTGCCGATTTCTTTGGCGAATTCAGCCCGTTCCATCATTTCTTCGCAGGTGGGGGCAGTCACGTTCAGGTAGTGACCTTTGATTTCACCAGTCTCAGACTGAGCTTTTTCGATTGCTTCTTGTACGAACAGGAAGCGATCGCGCCAGCGCATGAATGGCTGAGAGTTGATGTTTTCGTCGTCTTTGGTGAAGTCCAAACCGCCGCGCAGACACTCATACACTGCACGACCGTAGTTCTTAGCCGATAGACCTAGTTTGGGCTTAATCGTACAACCCAGCAAAGGACGACCGTATTTGTTCAGCTTGTCGCGCTCTACTTGAATTCCGTGGGGTGGGCCTTGGAATGTTTTCAGGTAAGCAATTGGAATCCTCATGTCTTCCAAACGCAGCGCGCGCAGAGCTTTGAAACCGAATACGTTACCTACGATCGAGGTAAGCATATTGGTTACAGAACCTTCTTCAAACAAGTCCAAGGGATACGCAACAAAGCAGATGTACTGGTTGTCTTCGCCAGGAACGGGTTCGATATCGTAGCAACGACCTTTATAACGATCGAGGTCGGTTAACAAGTCAGTCCAAACGGTTGTCCAAGTACCAGTGGAAGACTCAGCAGCCACAGCAGCACCGGCTTCTTCGGGAGGTACTCCCGGCTGAGGCGTTACACGGAAAGCCGCCAGAATATCAGTATCTTTTGGAGTGTAATCTGGGGTGTAATAAGTCAGACGATAATCTTTAACACCAGCCTGATACCCAGATTTTGTCTGAGTCTTTGTTTGCGCGTAAGACATATATCCCTTCCTGGGAATCACTTCAATTTTTTTTGTGCCATCTGGCAGTTGTTTAAAACTATATCAAGAAATCAATTAGCTCAACTTCAATTTTTTTTTAGATTCTCATAACCTTAATTTATATTCACAAAGTTGATATAAAGTTTTATTGCAATCAAGATACATAAAGACACATTTTGTGATTAAGTCATCAGCCTGCCAGAAGTTCTCACCAGCGATTAAATTAAGTAAGGTAGAAACCATCTAAATCAGCCGTTTAATGCTATGCCATTCTCTTATCGGCATCCCGAAACTATTTCCTTGAGTGCTGTGGTACTTGGGTTAGGAACAATATTAGGAATTTTTAGCATTAATAATAATGATGTGCTAGCTCAATCTACCCTGACAGAAAGACCTAGCCCTGTTTATCCCGCCCAACCACCGCCGCCAAATGTAGAAATATTGCGGATACAGCGCCCAACTCCTCAGCCCGCAGAATATCGAGTTGGTGCGCTGCAACGGGATGTGGCTGGTAATCTGTGGGTGGGTTCTTGGCAAGGTTTAGCCCGCATCGACCCCAATACGGGCAGAATTTTGGCGCGAATCACTTTACCGGATTATGTAATTGGCGCGATCGCACAAGATAAAGTAGGCAGAATTTGGGTGGGAACCTATCAAGGTTTGCAGCGAGTTGACCCCAGGACTAATGAAATTACTGCTCAAAATTTCTTCATGCCATCTAATAGAGTTTTGTCTCTTTTAATTGACAAAAGAGGCTATTTGTGGGTTGGTGGCGATCGGGGTTTATCTCTGATCAGTCCCGATCGAGGATTATTAATGACTACCCTACAAAATTTAGATGGAGTTAGCGCCAACGCCCTCAGCTTAGACCCCGAAGGTCAACTGTGGGTGGGGACTCTCGATGGTTTAGTGCGGATAGATACCGCCAGCGCATTTCCTATAGGTCGCGTCACCGATTTACCAGGCACAGCCGTACAAGCTTTAGCATTAGATACTAGAGGAAGTCTCTGGGTTGGTACTCCCAGCAGTTTAATCGAACTCAACCCCCTCACAGGAGAAGTAGTGCGAAACGTACCTGAATTTGCCGAAAAAAATATTACCGCTTTGCAAGTCGATGGACTAGGTAGTCTTTGGGTTGGCACAAATGAAGGTGTATTTCGCTACAACCCTTATACCTCTACGTTAGCCGGTCAAATTAGCGGTTTACCTTCCGCAAAAGTGCTTTCCATTTCACCTGATACTGGCAATAAATTATGGATAGGTACTACTGAAGGATTAGCTTGGGTAGGTTTGAATAGTGGCGCTGCTAGAAGTCACGGTGCTTTTAGTCGAGTTAGTCGTCAGTAGTTGAAAGGGACAGCAGGAAAGGAAAAGATGGAAAATGTTATTCGGTTAATAATGCAAATAATCTGAAAGTCATAGCTGAATATTGGTGAAGGCAGATACCTAACTTCTTAAAGAAGTCGGGTATCTAAAAGTTAACGCTAACAACTAAAAAAAGTTAATTATTTGGCTTATATGCTGAAATTAGTACAATTCGTCAAACTAATTACGACAATTGCGATCGCGACCACTACTCAGTATGCAACGAATCAATTAGCTTTCGCTCAAACTGCTGCTAATTCTGACATCAAAATCAATCAGATTCGATTGGCAGAAACACTAGTGGCGGATGTGATGAATGCCTATATGGAAGTACCCGATCGCAACACCACCGTTTCTGCTTTTGGCGGACGTATGCGTTTATACGATGTTCACGTCGCCCGAATGATAGCCTTGAGTCATCATTTTTACTGCAATCAACCTAAAGTTGGTAATATTGAAAAAGTCATGCAGTGGGAATATCGGGCAAATAACGGCAGAATAAATATGGGAACGTTTAATTTCCGCTGCAACCAAGTCGAGTTAGCCGTAAAAACCTACGGTCTTGGCGCAAAAGTACCAATGAAAATTGAGATGACAGACGGTTCCCAAAAAATTGTTGATGTGGCTTTGTTAGATATCCAAGGAAATGAAGAAACCAATCGCTTTCTTAACTTAGTACAAACAATTAAACCGCAACGTTGAGAACGAACAAGATAATTGAAAACTACAGATAACTATAGATAAACATTGTTCACTTCCACCCTCTTTGGTTTCTTTTTCTTTTTGCTATATTTGAGCGGATTGAAAGATCTGTTCGACTATTAAAATTAACTATGGAAAAATTAACGACTGAATAGGTTCGCTTTCTCGAAATTGACTAACCTGGTATTCTCCATCAACTAAACAGTAGATAGAAACAGTTGGCTTTTTAGGATTGCCAATCAGTTTACGAGCACCAACAGCTAGATAATCTACAATCCAATATTCAGGAATTCTTATATCTTCGTACTCTCCATATTTTTTTATAATAATCATCGCGCCAATTAGTGCTAACTACTTCAATAACTAAAGGAATAAATGCACTCATAGTTACAGTAGATTCTTTTTTCCAGAAAGGTTCGTTTATCAAATTAGAACGATTCAGTAACAAGATATTTGGCGAATAAGCCGATTCACTTGACGCTGATTTAACTAATGCCGTTTTCGGAATAGAAAAAGGTAGATTGAGGCGGACATATTCTAAAGTCAGCTTTTCGGCTAAAAACCCAACAAGATCTTCATGTTCACCTGTCGGCTGAGGCATTTCAAAAATCGCTCCATCATGCAGTTCGTAGCGTTTGTTATCCGGCTTCCATTGGCTGAATTCAGCGAAAGTCATTGATTTTGGTAAAGATTGAACCATAATTCACCACTTGCAAAGCGCTTGAAATATTTTCCACTACACCTAAATATAAATGCGATCGCAATGCCTTGGACTAATTGCCAGCCAGAAAACTAAGACTTGTATTATACTAACAAAAGTGTCCTTAAACCAATGGAAGCCTCCTACAAACCTCCCCAAAGCTGCATTTGCATTAAATACTAAAAATGTTACTTTTATAAGGAATCTTCAGTAACTATCTCAATGCCAGTCACAACCCAGCAATTAATCCAATGGAAACAGCAAGGGCGTCCGATCGTGATGCTAACAGCTTGGGATTTTGCGATCGCACAAATTTTAGATGCGGCTGGGGTGGATGCGATCCTAGTAGGCGATTCCTTGGGTATGGTGGCGTTAGGTTATGAAACAACTCTGCCAATTACATTGGATGAAATGATCCATCATGCTAAAGCCGTGCGGCGTGGTGTCAAGCAGGCGTTAGTAGTTTGCGATTTACCATTTTTGAGTTATCAAGAAAGCCTTCAGCAAGCAATCCACTCGGCGGGGAGAGTTTTGAAAGAGTCGGGAGTACAGGCAGTAAAATTAGAAGGTGGATATCCAGCAATGGCACAAACGGTTTCTTATCTAGTGCAAGCTGGTATCCCCGTGTTAGGTCATGTAGGTTTGACACCGCAATCAGTGCATAAGTTGGGTTATCGTCAGCAGGGGAAAACACCCCAAGATAGTGAGAGAATTTTACAAGAAGCGATCGCACTGGAAGAAGCTGGTGCATTTGCGATCGTTTTGGAACATATTCCATCAGAGTTAGCTTTGCAAATTACCCAAAAATTAACTATACCTACTATTGGCATTGGTGCTGGTAATCATTGTGATGGGCAAGTATTAGTAACTGCCGATATGCTGGGACTGACGGAAAAACAACCCCCATTTGCCAAAACTTATGTCAATTTACGAGAAAGCATTATCAACGCGGTACAAAATTATAGCAATGAAGTAAGAGATAAACAATTTCCCAATTAAATTAGTTGTCAGCCCTCCAAAAACCAGGTATCACATTTTAATAAGTAGAAATGTACGCTAACCTCATTTGCAAGTGATGTACATAAATCCGGTCAGGGATAAAGACCAGTGGTAAAGTGATTTCACGAAAAGCTGCTAGTAGTTAGTTGCTTAGCGGTAGTATTTTGGCTAGCACATTTGGGGTTAGCTGAGTACAATCCGGGTAGTTCCATGTACCGCTAAATTGCGACCCACAGAAAATTCTAGTAGAGTCAAGGTTGTTCACAAGAGACGTGATTGAATGGAAACTACGGTTAAGAAATCGGATTTTGTCCTAGCTCCTTACATGAAGAGCAACGACTTACGGGCAACTTATCAAATTCTCAATACAGTTGTTCCCTATATCTTTTTATGGTTTTTAGCTGTTAAAGCTGCTTCTATTTCCTACTGGTTGCTTCCACCAATCATAGTTCTGATGGCGCTTTTTTCAGGGCGTTGTTTTTCTTTGATGCACGATTGCGGGCACTATTCGCTGTTTAGTTCAAAATGGGTCAATCGAGCCGTCGGTTTTATGCTCGGTGCGCTCAACGCGATTCCCCAATATCCTTGGTCAAGAGGTCATGCCTATCACCACAAAACAAACGGTGATTGGCAGCGGTATCGCGGCCCTTCTGCATTAATCTCGACGGAAGAGTTCGCCAAACTTAGTCCATCTGCTCAACGGCGGTATGAATTGCTCAGACACCCTTTGATGATCTTCCCAGGAGGTTTTTTCTACCTTGCCATTAAGCCAAGACTTGCCCTGATTTTGGGAATCTATGGTTTTATTGGCCATTGCCTGACTTGCCTTAAACAAGAGCCGGGTATTGGTTTAGCAAAAATCATCTCCTCCTACAAATCTAAAAATTGGTACACGGCGGGTGAGTTTTGGGATCTGCTCTTCAACAACATTTGCGTAGTTGGAGGTTGGATTTTTATGGGTAATTTACTGGGATTTGGTTTTTTCTTGAGCGTTTACTCAATTAATTTAACTCTTGCTGCGGCGATCTTCATCTGTGTCTTCTTTGTGCAGCATAACTTTGATGGCTCTTACGCCCACAAAACGGAAGGCTGGGATTATCTGCGTGGAGCAATTGAGGGCAGCAGCTACCTGGAGTTACCTAAAGTTTTCAGGTGGTTTGCCGCAGATATCGGCTACCACAACATTCATCATCTTTGCGAAAAAATCCCTAATTACAACCTGGAAGCTTGCCACAATCAAAATCGTCACCTGCTAACTGATGTAAAAGTGCTGCGAATTTCCGATATTCCTGATTGTTTCAAATTTATCCTGTGGGATTCTGCTTCGAGTCGTCTGGTATCGATCGCATCATTCCGTCAAACTACTCAATCCCTCATAGATAAAACTGAGATGGCAGAAGCGGTTGTCACAAATGTTAAGACTTAATCTTTAGGTATTGTCAATTTCAGAGCAGCTTATTAACAAATAAATTAGTCTGAAATGACACTACCTTACAACTAAAGTAGCGCGACAAATTCGATCGCAAATCCCTTGGAAAGGTTCTTTTTAAAGAAGGAGTTGGTTTCAAGCCAAAGCGACTCACTCACTATCTTGAGACATCTTTCAAAGAATTGAGTTTTATCCCCTGCCGCCTGCTTTCGGTAAACCGCCAAAGCCCGTACATACCGAATATCGATAAAATTAAGACAAATTACTAAAAAAGCAGGCTCAATGATACCTACCGTTATCGAACAGTCTGGGCGTGGGGAACGCGCCTTTGATATCTATTCCCGTCTGCTGCGGGAGAGAATAATCTTCTTGGGCAAACAGATTGACTCGGATTTGGCCAATCTGATTGTGGCTCAGTTGCTCTTTTTAGACTCGGAAGATGCTGAAAAAGACATCTATATTTATATCAACTCTCCTGGTGGTTCCGTAACGGCAGGCATGGGCATTTACGACACCATCAAACAAATCCGCCCGGATGTTTGCACCATTTGTACGGGACTGGCAGCGAGTATGGGTGCTTTTCTGCTCAGTGCCGGTACGAAAGGAAAACGGATGAGTTTGCCCCATTCTCGGATCATGATTCACCAGCCTCTGGGCGGTGCCCAAGGACAAGCTACTGATATTGAAATTCAGGCAAAAGAGATTCTTTACCACAAGCGCCGCCTGAATGAAATGTTAGCCGAACACACGGGTCAACCCCTCGATCGCATCGAACAAGACACCGAACGGGATTTCTTCATGTCTGCTAATGAGGCTAAAGAATACGGTTTGATCGATCAAGTGATCGATCGCACCGCAGCTGGTAGCAAACCTGTCGCTGTCGGTTAATTACGGGCTAGGGTTTTAGATAGGGGCGAAGCATTTGCTTTAATAATTTGTTAGTCATATACAAAATATTTTTAGCCAATGCTTCGCCCGTACTTTATCTCACAACTTTTGACTTTCCCGTTCTGCTTCGTCAGTGGACTCCAAAGTAAAAAAGGATAAAGATTCCAGGTTACACAAGAATTCAACTAACTCCTCTGTGGTAAGTTGGGCACGCGATCGCTTTTTGTAAGTCCTCCACAAGTACTCGCGTCCCTCTTCGATAGTCCAGCCTAAACGCATCATTTCAGAATTAATGCGAGGTATCGCATCTGATAAATCGATATCCATACCTCATCCTCAAGACTCAGGAGAAGGTAAAGATTCCAAGTGGCTGAGAAATTCTACTAACTGTTCGTCGCTCAGTTGGGCACGCGATCGCTTTTTGTAAGTCCGCCACAGATATTCGCGTCCCTGTTCGTTCGTCCAGCCGACCCGCTTCATTTCAATATTAATCATGTTGATTGTATCTGATGAATCAGTAGGGGCATCCAATCCAGTCTTTTCGGAAGCAGAATTAGTTTTTGGAATTGGTTGATTTGTTTCAACGGTATCTATTTCAGGTTCGTGACGGCGAGAACCGATGGGAGTTACCTTGCTATAAGCAATAGTCGGTTCAACTTCGGTTACAGATGAATCGATCTCTGGAGTTTGAATATAATCATTTTTTTGCCAATCTAGATTACCTGTAACGGTTTGACTACCTCCAGAAAAAGAATTGTTTACTTTGCTAGATGCGATCGAAGAAGTTTTTTCTGGTAAAGATACATTTTTTGATTCATTTAACCAACTTGTATCAGTAGATATACTGGTTAAATTGGACGGTTCGGATCTTTCTGTTGAAAAGGGAAGACGCTGGGCAAATTCACTTACTTCCGGCTGAGTATTAGTCTTTCCAGTGATGTGAATTCCCATCACTGCTAACGCTCTAATTCTTGCCTGGTCTTCTGCCTGTTCGATCGTATCAGCAACCGCCATTCCAGTTGCCCGTGCTATACCATCGACCTCAACCAACACCCGAACGACGTATTTGCCGTTATAAATCGTAATTAAATCAGAAATTAAACTGCCGGTTGGATAGCGAACTTGAAATTGGGAAAACATATTAATAACCCAGTTAGATTATCGAGCATAGCGGTTTTCTTGATGACCGCTCTAAATCTACAATAAGATCGGGAGACAGTACTCAGCAGAAAAAAGTCAGCACAAAAGAAGACAGAAAAACTTTTTCCTTCTTCATGGTGACGGCTTACTGGGGTTGAAACTCCAGCGTCGCCTGACTTTTTAAATCTGACTTCAGTAAGGATGAGGCATTCCTTAGCCATACTGAATCTTGAGTGCTGATTTCAATTGTTCATCCGCATCGCAAAAAGCCGCAACGCTTAAGTGTCCTACACTCACCACGCTGAACTAGTTGGTTTAAGCATTGGTTTCTTACCTTCCCAGACCTAGCGTGTCAAATCGTGTCCGTTCAATTAACCCGAATAAAATTTCCCCGCGTTACCGCGTCAGCGCGTCACCGGGTCAGTCATCACTAAGGTTATTCGAGGGATGCGAGATTGAAGAGTGAGGTTACATTTAAGGGCAACTGAAGCAACGGCGACTTGACGATTTAGCGCAATTCTTCACTTTTCACCCCTTGAGGAGTTCCTCTTTACCATTAGAAATCCCGGGTTCAAAAGTGAAGGTGGTGTCTGTGGCGTTTCCTTGCAGTGGGACTTATTTGCACCGAACAGGATCTGCTGAATCAACCCATGATAAGTACCTAGCAAGGAAATGATTTCAGATCGAAGTCGCTTAGCTGTTGGGGTAATCGTTTACCTCAACAATTAGAAGCTCGAGGCGGGTGTATTGGCTTGAGAGTAATGCTGTTTTTTTGGACTCGTTTGGGGGTGCCATCTAAAAAAAGCAGCAAAAACTAAAAGCTTTGTGGAGTGTTCCGATCGTTAAAAAAATGCAATTGAGAGCCTAAGGACTGAGCGCTACATGGAATTTTCAATCGCTACATTGCTTGCTAATTTTCCAGATGAAAAATTAGTCGCTGGTAAAATGCTGGAAAAAAAACTAAGTTGCCTTGATGAAAACTGTCTGAGGCAACTAGAAATAGCCCTTGATGCACTGGAAAAAATCGGCATTCTAGTTAAAGAAAGGGGTAAATATCGCCGCATATTCGAGCCGGGGGTGGTGGAGGCAAAACTGCGTTGTTCGAGCAAAGGTTTTTGTTTTGCCATTCAAAATGTAGAAGGAGCGGCAGATATTTACGTGCGGGAAAGCCATTTGAGCAGTGCTTGGAATGGCGATCGAGTTTTGGTGAAAATTACTAAAGAAGGTAACCGACGACGCAGCCCGGAAGGTGAAGTCAGGTTAATTTTAGAGCGAGCTAACCCCAGCGTGTTAGCAAGAGTGAAGCAAACCGCAGACAGAACGGGACGCACGGTATATCGAGCCGTTCCTTTAGACGATCGCTTACTATTTGAACTAGACTTAATTTCCGATGGGCAGAACTTAGCAGAAGCGGTAGATCATTTAGTTCATGTAGAAATCGTTCGTTATCCCCTGGGAAATCAGCCGCCCCAAGGCAGGGTAGCTCAAGTTTTGGGTAGCGATGCAGAAGCGGCTGCCGATATTGATATTGTTTGTTGCAAACACGATTTACCCCGCTCTTTCCCCGATGCAGTACTAAAAGAAGTAAAGAAACTCCCCGCTTCTTTTAGCAAGACAGAATTGAAAAATCGTCTGGATTTGCGTCATTTGGTGACTATTGCCATTACACCTAACTCGGCAAAAGACGATCGATCGGATGTTCCCTTGGTCGAACAAGCATTTACTTTGGAAAAAGCCGATGGTGATAAGTGGCGAGTCGGAGTTCACGTAGTAGATGTCTCCTATTATGTCGAATCCAATTCGGCGATCGATCGAGAAGCTCAACAACGAGGTAGATCGGTACACTTAGGAGAAACCGTCCTGCCGTTATTACCCCCAGAACTTTTAGAGCGTTGCTCTTTAGTATCGGGAGAAGATAAACTAGCTATTTCCGTCATCCTCACCTTAAATCAAGCTGGTGAATTGGTTGAATTTGAAATTCAACCTACGGTGATTCAAGTAGACTATCAATTAACCGAATCCCAAGCCCAAGCAATTCTGCTGCGTCACGATACTAAACCGAAACGGGCTGCTTTTGACGAGTTAGCACCAGTGATTCCCACCCTCGATCAACTGTTCTTTTTAAGCCAAGCTGTCCGAGAACAACGGCGCAAACGGGGTAGTTTTGAAATTAAAAAGTCGGAGGCGGAAAATCAGTTTAATAACGACAGCCATTTCAGCGATGAAGGGGCGAGTAATGTGTTGGTCAGCTTGATCAAAAGACCCGATCGCTTTACGATCGCAGAACTAATGGTCTTGGTCAATCAAACTGTCGGTTCCCATTTAGCTGCTTTGGGAGTACCGACCATGTATCGAGTACAACCAGCACCCGATCCGGACGATGCCATAGAATTGATCAAGTTGGCAAGCAATCTCGGAGTAGATTTGCAATTAGAGCAAGACGATCTGGTTTTGCCTTCTGATTTTCAAAGATTTATCTACCAATTTGCCCAATCAAAGGCAGAAAAAGTACTCAATTCTTTATTGCAAGGTAGCTTAAAACCACCTTTTTATAGCACTAGCTCTAGTTCTCACTTTAGTTTGGCTTTAGAATCAAGCTATCTTCAGTGCGTCTCCCCCGCACAGCGATACTCGGATTTAGTAGTACAAAGAGTGTTGCACGCCGTATTTGAACACGGACGGGAACGCCGGACTACCCGCGCCAAAGAACAGGTGAACTTGCGCCATAGTTCTTGTCACGGTCACATTAACTGGAACGTGCTGCCACCCACTATACAAGAGGAACTCGAAGAGCATCTGATGGCGATCGTCGTTGCACTCAACGAACGGCAAAAAGAAGCAGAAGAAGCAGAAGCAGATTTGGCAGGACTCAAAAAAGCCGAACTGATGAAAGAACGCACCGGGGAAGTTTTCCCAGGTATCATTACCGGCGTTCAATCCTACGGTTTCTTCGTCGAAATGGAAGTCCCTCTGCCCAACGGTCGAGCTTTCTATCCAGAAGGATTAGTTCACGTATCATCTCTTAAAGATGATTGGTACGAATATCGCTCTCGTCAAGAAGCCCTAGTCGGACGCAAAAACCGCAAGCAATATCGATTAGGCGATCGCGTAGAAGTACAAGTGAAAAGCGTCGATTACTATCGCCAGCAAATCGACTTAGTAACGGTAGGTAGCGATGGCGACTTCCCAGACGATGACCTAGACGATGACCCCTTTCTGAGTCTGGATGATGAGTAAAGAAAACTCCTCCCAGGAGAAAGCGGGAGAGCAGGAAAGTGGGAGAGCGGGAGAACAATTGAAAACGCTCCCCATCCCCCCATCCCCC
>DATNQN010000106.1 GCA_036703985.1 Leptolyngbyaceae cyanobacterium | reverse complement strand
AAAATAATTTGTTCAGGATTGAGATCTACCAAAGTCAGGCAAACAAAGGAAGAATGATTTTCGATCTCTTTCCCCCCACCTCCCCATCCCCCCATCACCCCATCTATATAAATTTTCTTTGGCGACAATGAATTAGCCCTGCCTTAGCAAGGGGGGTTGGGGGTCGATGCGTAACGCATTAAAAGTGAAATGGTATTAGCGATTCCTCGTCCTCTGTTCTCTCTCAATAAAAGTACGATTTTCCTATTCGTTTGGAGTACGGAAACCTTCTGCTTTATTTCTTAAGAGAATTGATTAGGAGAAAACAAAATTGCCAGGTTCAATCAATTTTTCAGAACGATCGGAGTCAGAATTCAGGAGGTAGAAAGATTCTGAATGCTGACTCCTAAAAACTAGTTGTTTCCCCGTCTAGGTTAGTAGTTTTACTACATACTAACCCTTAAATTGGGTTAGTTAGAAAGATAAGTATACCTTCCCAAACTCCGCTCGTAATTTTGCAGTAACAACTGAGATTCTTGCAGGGTGATGCGTTTTTCTGCGAGTGCTTGTTCGCAGCGCTGGCGCATATTTTCTACCAAATCTTCGGCGTCATACTGTACGTAACTGACGACTTCCGACATCGTATCGCCTTTAACAACGTGTTCGATTTGGTAACCTTTTGGTGTTAGTTGAATGTGTACCGCATTGGTATCGCCGAATAAGTTATGCAGCGATCCCATGATTTCTTGATAAGCGCCACTCAAAAACATTCCCAAATAGTAAGGTTCATCTTGTTTGAGGGGATGAAGTTCGAGGACTGATTTGACATCTCGCAAATCGATAAAGCGATCGATCTTGCCATCGCTATCGCAGGTGAGATCGGCCAAAATGCCTCGGCGCGTGGGTTCTTCATCCAACCGATGAATGGGCATAATGGGGAATAACTGATCGATCGCCCAACAATCCGGCGCAGATTGGAACACCGACAAGTTGATGTAATAAATGGAAGCCATGATTTTTTCCAAGTCTTCCAACTCATCGGGAACGTAGTCTTGTTCTCTGGTGATTGCCACGATTTTTTCACAGCAAGCCCAGTAGATTCTTTCTACTCTAGCTCGTTCCGTTAGGCGCAAAATTCCCAAGTTAAATCGACTGATTGCTTCTTCTTTAAACTGGGTAGCGTCGTGATATCCTTCTTGATAATTTTCGTTATTGATGGATTGATAGGTTTCCCAGAGGTTCCATACGATCGGAGGTTCTCCTTCTTGGGGAGGTTCGGGAGGGCCAAAAGGAACATCAGAGGTGCTGAGAACATCAAAAATCAGCACAGACTGATGAGATGCGACCGCTCTACCACTTTCACTAATTAAAGTCGGTACTGGCAAATTATGTTCCGCACAACCATCTTTTAACTCTGCCACGATGTCGTTGGCATAGTTTTGCATATTGTAGTTTTTGGAAGCATAAAAGTTGGTTTGGGAACCGTCATAATCTACTGCCAAACCGCCACCCACATCGAGATATTTCATATCAGCGCCGAGTCTGGCTAACTCAACGTAAATTCTGCTCGCTTCCTGAATGGCATCTTTAATGACGTGAATGGCAGAAATTTGAGAACCAATATGAAAATGCAGCAGTTGCAGAGAGTCTAAGATATTGGCTTCTCGCAACTTATCAACTGCTTGGATGATTTCTGGAACAGTCAAGCCGAATTTGGCCCGATCGCCTGTGGAAGTTCCCCAACGTCCCACGCCTTGGGTACTCAGTTTAGCACGCACGCCCACAATGGGTTTAATGCCCAAGTTTTTGGTAGCGTTAATGACCAGATCGACTTCTTCCACTTGTTCTAGAACAATGATGGGAGTTTGTCCTAAGCGCTGGGCTAACATCGCTGTTTCGATGTAATCTCGGTCTTTGTAGCCGTTGCAGATCAGCAGTGCGCCAGGGGTATCTAACATCGCTAAGGCGATCATCAATTCTGGCTTGGAACCGGCTTCTAAGCCAAATTGATGGGGTTTCCCAAACCGAACCAAATCTTCTAGCAAGTGCTTTTGCTGGTTGCACTTAACGGGATAGACACCTCGGTAACTGCCGGAATAATTGTAGCGTGCGATCGCTTTAGCAAAGCAAGCATTTAACCGTTCGATCCGGTCTTCTAAAATATCGGAAAAGCGAATCAGCAGAGGTAAACCCAAATTCCGTTGCTTGAGGGCATTTACCAATTCAAACAAATCCAGAGAACCACCCCGTTCGCCTTTGGGAGAAACTGTCACGTGACCGGCGGCGTTGATGGAAAAATAAGGTTCGCCCCAACCTTGAATGCGATAAAGCGTTTCGCTATCTTCGATCGTCCATTGTCTGGACACTTGTTTAGAAGGTGCCAGAAGTACTTGTGATTTTGGTTCCGCTAATATGGCTTTTTTTCGTCTACCTTCCACTGCTGCTCCATCTCCCATTGGCTGCACTGTCATGCTTTTCCCACCTTGCAACATCTACCGAATAGTCAGTTTAGCGTATTCGCTTATCTCTATGTGTACGGCCTTTAGGGTGTGGTTTTCTGGTAGTATTCCCGATCTCCCGTACACCTAATTTAGTGCCTACAGCCGAAACGTTAACCTTTCTCGATCTGTAGCGTATCCTGCCCAAGGTTGGTGTGTTGCTTAGTACTTAGAGTAGAAAATTTTGGTTGCGATCGCGCGATCGACTTTATTTGGCAAAACCGAAAACGATAAACCAGGAAAAAATCTTACTTATAGAAATATTTAACCATTATCTTCCATTAATCCCTTTTTTGCTTCCCTTTCCCTCCCCCTCTTTTGTTTTCCTCTTCCCTTCTTCCCTAGCCCCTAGCCCCTAACCCCTAGTCCCTATCTTCCCTCTCCCTCAAGTACTCTCAAAAGCTTTACGATACAAGGCTGAACACAAAATATGGGAGCAAATATTCTCGTGGAGAGGACATTTTTAGCCATCAAACCCGATGGGGTACAACGAAAACTGGTAGGTGAAATCATCGGTCGTTTAGAAGCCAAAGGTTTTACCCTAGTTGGGTTAAAGCTGCTCAACGTCAGCCGCGAACTCGCCGAAGCACACTATGATGTCCACCGGGAAAGACCATTTTTCCCTGGCTTAGTTGACTTTATCACCTCTGGCCCAGTAGTGGCTATGGTATGGGAAGGAGATGGCGTAATCGCTTCCGCACGCAAAATTATTGGTGCTACCAACCCCCTAAACGCCGAACCGGGTACGATTCGCGGTGACTTTGGCGTTAGCGTAGGTCGTAACTTAATCCACGGTTCCGACGCCCCGGAAACTGCACAGAAGGAAATTAGCCTTTGGTTTAAGGATGAAGAGTTAGTAAATTGGCAACCAACTATCACTCCTTGGTTGTACGAATAGTTTGAAAGAAAAGGGAAAGTTTTTCCTTTTTTTGTTTTCAAAATAGTTATGATGCCATCGTTTAATCGATGGCTTTTTTATTTGATTTCAATTGCTTGAAGTACGGCTAGAAACCCGGTTTCTTCAAGAAACCGGGTTTCTGTATTCCTTACAAGGTCTAAAGACCGCTTTATTATAAAATTTGAATAGCTTGGGTAAAAATCGTTATGTTTAATTACGACCCGAAACTACGCTGGCCTTCTTCTGAAGATTTACCTGACTCTGATGATACTCCTGTGGATAACGAACTGCAAGATTTAATCCCCAGTTTGCTGAAATCTATTTTGGCAATCATTTGGGAAAACCGGATGGATTGGTTTTTCGGGGTTGATATGGGTATCTACTACGATCCTGAAGAATCTGCGATCGTACCAGACGGATTTTTGAGTTTGGGTGTTGAGCGAATTTTTGATGAGGAAGAATTGCGATCGAGTTACGCAATCTGGGAAGAAAAGCAAGTTCCGATCTTTGCACTTGAAGTTATGTCTGGAACTTACCGAGGAGAATTTACCACTAAAAAGGAAAAGTATGCTGAATTAGGAGTTTTGTACTATGCAGTTTATAACCCACGCCGCCGCAAAAAACCACGTTTAGAAGTATATCGTTTAGCTAATCGTGCTTACGAATATTTACCAGGAAATCTAATTTGGATGCCAGAGATAGGTTTAGGAATTGGCAGGGAAGAGGGAACTTATCAAGGAATAACAAGAGAATGGCTATATTGGTATAACGAACAAGGACAAAGATTCTTGACACCGGAAGAACTCGTGAGGGAAGAAAGACAACGCGCCCAGCAAGAACAACAACTGCGTTTAGAAGCAGAAAGACGGGCTAGAATGCTGGAGGAAAGATTGCGATCGCTAGGTGTAGATCCTGATACTTTGATTTGAGATTGGGAGGAAGAAATACCACCTTTTAATTATCGAGTGTAAAATTAAATATGCCAATAATTAAGGATAAGTAAACTCTTTCCACTAAATAGCGATCGCCAATAATTAAAAATCCACTTGACTACCTTTTGGATAAACTAATTGTCTCTAAGCTATCAGCTTCTTGCTCTAAGCGCTCTGCTTCTGCATCCCAGTCGGGGCCAAAACACCTTAAATCCGCAGCAGCGCGACGACGAATTTCAGCATTTTTAGGAGCGAGTAAACAAGCAAAACGAAATGCCATATTTCTTGCCCAAACTGGCAATCCAATCCAATTTTCGGCCAGAACTTTATCCAACATTGCAACAATTTCATCGAAGCTACTAAAAGTTAAAACTTCTATGAAACGATGTTCTGCTTCAGTGCGTTTAAAATCATCTTCTTCGGTCAACATTTCAACCATTGTTTCTATAAGTAAACTCATAATTTAATTCCTTTATTTAACTGTTTTTTTAAGGTATCAAAAAGTAAGTGCTAATAAAAATTGTGGTAGAATTAATCTGCACGGCACGGTAGGCTATTTGGTAGTTATTAACTATTACAGTTCGCTGTAATGGCCCTGTAAAACCTGGTGCGGGTTGTGGTAATGAGCCACCACTAGCTAAAAATGTTAGCACATCGTTACTAATTTCGGTTTCAATATCATCAGGGATTAGATTTGTGGTGCGTAGGTCGGTTACAATTCCATTTACATCAATGTGGCAGCGGTAAAAGCCGTGTCCGGTGTTAAATTGAAAGGTTGTACCATCTAGAATGGCATTGCGTATCAAGCTTGTACCCGTACCACGACTACTTGTGTAAATTAACGGATTTCCTGCCATGATTTGCGATAATTACTTCGTTAGTTGATTATGCCTTTTCTATAGGTTAAATAGTATCAAATAATGCGCGATCGCATCTGCAAAATATGCGATCGCAAAATCTTATTATGTTGTAAATTGGGCAAGATAAGTGAATTTAAAAGAAGTGCGATCGGTTTTCTGATGTCGCGGGATGTCACACCTTCCAATTATGCTACTGCACTCGCCAAATTTTGATTGTGTTGTCATAACTGCCACTAACTAATGTTTGTCCATCTGGACTAATGGCTAGGGAAATAACGTAACCAGAATGTCCCCTAATAGTTTTTAGTTCCTGACCTGTACTTAACTGCCAAATCTTAATAGTATCGTCAGCACTACCACTAACTAAAGTCTGTCCATCTGGGCTGATAGCAAGAGAATAAACTTGACCAGAATGTCCTGTAATAGTACGTAGTTCTTTACCTGTACTCAACTGCCAAATCTTGATAGTGTTGTCCTCGCTACCACTGGCTAATATTTCCCCATCTGGGCTAATAGCGACACAATAAACACATTTAGAATGCCCCTGAAGAGTGCGTAATTCTTTTACTGTACTTAAATTCCAAATTTTGATAGTATTATCTCCACTGCCACTAACAAGATTTTGACCATTTGGGCTAATAACAAGGGAATGAACATACCCAGTATGACTCCTAAGAGTATGTATTTCTTGGCCTGTACTTAGTCGCCAAATCTTGATAGTTTTGTCATCGCTGGCGCTAGCAATAAATTCTCCATCTGGACTAATAACAACTGAACGAATGTCATTAGAATGTCCTTGAATGGTTCGTATTTCTTTGCCATTATTGATCCCAGCATTTATCTGCCACAGCTTAATAGTGTCATCCCAACTGCCACTAGCCAGTATGTGCCCGTTGGGACTGATAGCAACAGAATAAACTTGATTATAATGCCCATTTAAAGTACTAATTAGCTTGCCTGTACTCAATTGCCACAGCTTGATCAACTTATCATCGCTGCCACTAACCAGCGTTTGCCCATCTGGACTAATAGCAACCGAACGAACAGTATTTGAATGGTCTGTGAGCGTATGAACAAGCGAAACATTTTCCAGCTTCCTTTTGCGTTCTTCTTGTTGCTGTTTGCGTTTTAATTCATCTTGTTCGTGACGTTTGCGTTCTTCTTCCTGTTGTTGTTTGCGCTTTAATTCATCTTGTTCGTGACGTTTGCGTTCTTCCTCTTGTTGCTGTTTGCGTTTTACCTTATCCAATATCCCTCGTGCAATAGCCCGATTTTTAGTAGCCTCCGTCAAGCTTGGATTAATCTTGAATGCTTCATCATAATCAGCAATGGCTTTCTCATAATCACCCAATTTGTAATAATCATTCCCACGATTATTATAAACATCTGCCCAATTAGAATTAATTGTCAAAGCCTGACTATAATCCTCAATCGCTTTCTGATACTCTCCCAATTTGCTAAAAGCCAACCCTCGATTATAAAAAGCTTCTGCCCAATTAAAATTTATCTCAATTGCTTGGTCAAAATCTCTAATTGCTGCTTCATAAGCTCCCTGTTGACAGCGATTCATTCCTCGGTTGTAACAAGCATCCTTCACGCTGAGAGAAAGACTTTCTCCAACTGCTACCAGACACTCATTTAATTTTTGTACATAAGCCAAATCTGCAATTGTTAAAACTGATTCAACTGCTCTTAATAAAGCATCAAATTCATCCGGCTGGGATAATTGCCGCAATTTCAGCCAATATTTCATCGAGTCAAGTATTCGACCTTTTGCCCAATCTTTATTCGCTAAATTCGCCAAACTCAGCGCTAAATTCAAAGCCAATTCTGGCAGCAAGCTAGAACGCTGAATTTCCAAAGCTTGATAGAGGCTTTGATAATACAAAATCACTGCATTAATCATTTCCTCTATTGCTTCTGTCTCAGGCACATTTTCCGTTAATCCAGGGATTAATTTCGGTAACAAAGGAGTTAGATTATACTGAAACAAAAAATATTCATCGGCAACTAAGCCAGCAAATAAGCAGTGATAGACAATTAAAAACTGACAAAGTTCTTCAAAGTCTTTTTTATTAACAGTATAGTCAAGTTCTAACTCGCCAGAATTAATACCCGCCTGTTTGAATTTTTCCTCAAGTTGCAACAGTACTAAGTTTTTTGCATTGTCTGCACCATAAAGTTTATCAACTTCTTCTGGACTAACTCCCGCAGCAATTAATTTGGTTTTTGTTTCTTGCCATTTCCGGGCGCGAGTTTTGGCAGCTTCATATAAAATATCCCGATAAGGTAATCTGGAAATAATCGGATCGTAACGATATTTTGGCCAATTTATACCCCAATAAGCAATCCGAAAGTTGAGATAATCCCCATCAACTTCGGACTCCAAAACCAAAGTCGGTTCAGATTTCAACACGCCAAATAATGCCTTGATACTCGCTTCGCTATGAAAAGATTTGCTCACCCAAGCACCAGCTAAAAAGTCTAGGTGTCTACCTTTATCTTCTGTAGAATAATTCCTAAAAAATTGTCGCAATCCTTCTGCTAAAGTTAATTCAATATCTGGAAAACCTTTGGCAGCATTGGCGGTATTCGCAAATCGGTCAAATTCAAGTTTAGGAGGCGCAAAGAACACCCGCAAAGGCATTATCTCATCTCCAGTATGGGAGTTGAGAATATCAGAAGCAACTAACCAAATGGGCGAGTTTTCCAACCTTTTTTGTTCTTCAACAACTTTGAGAGAAGTTTCTCGCTGATAGGCTACCAGTTCTCTTTGTAGTTGATGATTTAATTCTAATAATTGCAACTGTATTGCTTTTTCTTGCTCTAAGCGCCATACTTGAAAATCAAAACTTTTTTGTAATCTTGCATCTTCTGCACGCTGGATAAATTCTTGTAATTCTTTTGCTCTCGCTTGGCTTAGGTTTGCCTGTTCTTTTTGAAAGTCTATGTTTTCTTGATGTTGGATATACTGAAGTTTTAGCTGCGCTAGTTTTATATCATCTCGTTGTTCTACTAAACGCGGATTGTCCTTGGGGAAGTCATCATTTATGAGAGGACGTATATGAGGAATTACGATTTTTGCTAATCCTAAGACAGCTTTTCCTACTGTTTTAAGCAATTGCCAAACCATTTTTACTTCTCCTATAGTAAGGATTTTTTGTTAAGAAAATCAGTAAAAACTGATATTTTGGGAAAATTATAGTAATTTTGCTGTTCGTGCTTCAGAGCGACTTGTCCAGAAGCAAAGCCGTAGTATGCAGAAATTTATAGTCAAGTTTGATACCCATAGCGGTTGAGTAGGTAATAATGCAGCCTTGTTTGGCAAAATCCTCTATCCTATGTCTAGTATCCCTCTGAAAGGGAAATTTACTGCGATCGCATTTCCGCTTTGTCAATAATCCTTTACTTTTGCGCGGATATAGCAGTGAATGCGATCGTACTTAATAGTTGTATAATTTCTATACTTTTATCTACGCTTTCCCAATTTAACTATCCACAAGGTTTCTATCTTCATGACTTCCCTTTCACCAATTACTCAATCTTGCCATATCCGTCAATTAGGAATTAGCCCAAATCACTGGTACGTCGTTGCTAGAAGCACAGAAGTTAAAACCCAACCTTTAGGCATTACCTTATGGCATCAACCAATAGTTATTTATCGAGATAGTGCAGGCAAAATCCATGCTTTAGAGGATAGATGCCCTCATCGTCAAGTCAAACTAAGTCACGGTAAAATAATCGATAACAATATAGAATGCGCCTATCACGGTTGGCGTTTTAATAGTAGCGGGGAATGTGCAGAAGTTCCCTATTTAGCAGAAAATCAAAAACTACCAAATTGCAAAATTCGTCGTTATCCAGTACAAGAAAAAGATGGTTTTATTTGGTTATTTCCAGGTGATGAAACTTTATCTCAAATTGTCACACCTTTAGGATTACCAGAATGGGATCATCTTAATTATATTGCTACCGTTTCAGTTATTCACTGTAAAGCACATTATTCATATTTAATAGAAAATTTGATGGATATGTATCACGGACATTTGCATCAAGATTGGCAAGCTTGGGCAGATCCCGTACTACAAGAAATTGAAGAAGATAATAACCGAATTGATGCTCATTATCAAGCACAAAGTTATTACAAAATAGATAAAATTTGGTCAATTTCTCAGTTATTTTTCCCTGCTTTACGTCGATTGCATCCAGAACCATTGGATGTGAGTTATGTTTACCCTCATTGGGTTTCCACTTTGGGGAAAGATTTTAAAATTTACTGTCTACTTTGTCCGATCAATGAAACAGAAACTCGCGCTTATTTAATTCATTTTACATCACTAAATGCCTTTTGGCGTTTACACAAATTACCCGTATGGTTTAGAAAATTTGTCAGAGATAGTTTGTTTGGTTCAGCACAAAAGTTACTCGATGGTTTAGTACGTCAAGATGTAGAAATGATTGAAGAGGAACAACAAGCTTATTTACAAAACTCGGAAAGAAAAAATCATGAATTAAATCGGGCTTTAGTAAGCGTGCAAAGATTGATGAGGAGTCAAGCAGAACGGGCGTAATCTCAAGTATTGTAGGTGGGGCGGGTTTTGTAATTAGTTTTCGTCGGTTGGGTTGACGCAGGAAACCCAACAAAGAGTTGGGTTTCGTTATCACTCAACCCAACCTACAATTCCAAAATCCTAGTCGTAGGGTGTGTTAGTGATAACGTAACGCACCATCCCAGAGCTACATATTAAAATTAAATGGATAGCAGCAAAAGCAGGGGAAAAGTAGCCGTAATGCAATATCCCAATCAACCCAAAAACTACGATGCTGTTCTCGGCGGTTACGTTCCACCCCCGCTGACTGGCGCTGTATTGGGGGGATTACCAGGAGTTGAAAAGCGCTTAGCTAGTGGAGATGTAGAGGTAAGAATCGCTGCTTTAAAAGAAGCTTTCAATTACGGTCAAAGTGGTGTAGATTTAGTGATTAAGGCTTTGTGCGATCGATCTCCACAAGTACAGCGATCGGCATATTTGCTATTAAAGCATAGAACAGAACCGCAAGTTTGTAACGCACTCAAGGAATTTAATTTCTATCCCTTTTTGGAGTGTTACGTTACTCTCAAAGGTCATCAAAAATCAGTTCAGTGCTTAACTTTCAGCCCCGATGGGCAAATGATTGCTAGTGGTAGTGATGACAAAAATATCAAGCTATGGGATGTAAGTACCGGGCGAGAATTACGCACTCTCAGCGGTCATCTTTCCGAAGTTACTTGTGTTACTTTTAGCACCGACGGGCAAGTGATCGCTAGTGGTAGTGTTGACGGTACGATCGAATTATGGCAAACAGCAACCGGACGGCAATTACGCACCCTAAAAGGACACGCCAGTTCTATTTATTCTCTGGCGATTAGTCCCGATTGGCAAACTATTGCCAGCGGTAGCGGCGACACGACTACCAAGCTATGGCAAACTGCCTCCGGGCGAGAATTTCGGACTTTGGCGGGGAATCGGTACTCAGTTACTTGCGTTACCTTCAGTCCCGATGGAAAAACGATCGCAACTGGCAGCGCTAATAAAACGATCGAGTTATGGCAAACTACAACTGGGCAGAAACTAGCCAGTTGGATGGGCAATAACTACTCCATTACCCATGTTGCATTTAGCCCAGATGGGGAAACTTTACTTGCTGGTAGTGCAGATGGAACCCTGAATGTCTGGCAAACAAGTACAATGAAGCTAATTCGTACTATTTCTAACCACATTTCTCAGGGTACTTGCGTTACTTTCAGCGCTGATGGAAAAGTTTTCGCCGTTGGTAGTGCTGATGGAACGATTAAGTTACTGCATACCGACACAGGCGAAGAATTATCTACCTTCCAGGCTCATTTTTACTCTGTAAAAGCGATCGCATTTAGCCCAGATAAACAAACTTTAGCTAGTAGCAGTTGGGACAGAACGATCCAGATTTGGCGATGCCATTAATAAGGATGAAGGATGAAGTAAGAATAAAAAAATTAAGTTTTTTAGCAGTCAGAATTCAGAATTAAGAATGTTTTTCCCTCCTGAATTCTGAATTCTGACTGCTGAATTCTACCCTAAATGCACTAGCGCTTCGGTAACATGGGACGCATCACCAAATAGCCAGCACCGAACGCTGTTACTACAAGGACTACGACCGCTAAAGTAAACCACCAGCCATTCATCTCCGAACTTTTCTCTGGCACAGAACGACGGCGATGGCGTCCTTCCGGCACTTCCACCACTAATTTTTCCTGAAAAATCGCTCCGGTTGGTTCCAGATTTTGAAAAGGAGTAGAAACCTCCATCCCAGACATCGAAGAGTGAGTACCAGAACCCTGGCGAACCCTTCTAGGTGCTGGTGTCGGGCGTTGTTCGTTAGCGACGCGACTGGGTTCTGTCCTCAATTCTGGATGGCTGTAAGATGGTTGATTCCAGTTACCCGGTGCAACCGAGTCAGCTACTTGTTGTAAATGCAAAGCAGAATGAACAACCGAATCTATTTCTCGGCGCAGTTGTTGATTTTGTTGAGATAACTGCTGATTTTGGCTGTTCAGGGAATCCAGCATCACCTTCGTGGCTTGCAACTCTGCTGCCAATTCTCGATACAAAGACATTGGTACAGAAGGAGAATAAGCAGCGGGTGCGCTCTGGGGTTTAGAACCAGCGCTATGAGAGTTGGGCACCGATTGCTTGGGATGGAAGTTCGAGGTCATAAGCTTCGTACCTAGAATTGTGCGAGACAGAGGCAGCTACATCACTATGCCCCAGAATAGACTAAATCAGGAAAATGTAACAGCCTTTAATCGAAAAAATTTCTTTTTTATTTTTCACCAGTCTTTTGCCAGATCGGGAAAAAGTGTCCTACTGGCCCTTGACCTTGACCGATCGATAAAGAGTATTTTAAAGCGGTGGTAACGTAATTTTTTGCTAATTGGACAGCAGAAAATAAATCTTTGCCTAAAGCTAGGTTAGCTGCTATGGCAGCAGCCAAGGTACAACCAGTACCGTGAGTATTAGTTGTTTCCACCTTTGTAGTTGCCAAAGTTTCCAGCCGCAAGCCATCAAACCAGACATCTACACCCTGCAAGTTACCCTGCATACCGCCCCCCTTTACCAAAACTGCCTTAGCACCCAGTTGGTAAATTCGTTGGGCTGCTGCCCGCATATCATCGAGCGTATGTATTGGCAAGTCGCTCAATATTTGTGCTTCGTAACGATTGGGAGTGACGATCGCAGCTTGCGGTATCAAGTTATCGCGCAAGCACGTAATTGCTTCATTGTCAATTAGTTGCGCTCCGGTACGGGATACCATTACGGGATCGACCACCAAGTTAGTCAGCTCGAAAGCTTTTACCTGAGTTGCCACAGCCGCAATAATTTCTCGATCGAGCAACATCCCGGTTTTAGTAGCCTGCACCCCGATATCTTTTACCACTGCTTCCATCTGGGCGATGACAGCCACCGCTGGTAGAGCATCAACCCGCATCACGCCCAGAGTATTTTGAGAAGTCACGCAGGTGATGGCACTGGTGCCGTGGACGCAGTGAAAAGCAAACGTCCTCAAATCGGCTTGAATGCCAGCACCGCCGCCACTATCTGAACCTGCAATAGTAAGAGCTACGGGTACGCTCAATCCGGTTGTTGCCGTCATAAGAGGAAAAAATCTAAACATTAAGGGGGAAGGATCGAGGATAAAGTCAAAATTACTTATCCTGTTCCGAAATATCCCCTAATTTATTTCTGAGGGCGTCTCTTTTGCAAAAACTCAGGAATATCCAATCCTCCTGCCCCGGTTTGTTTATCTGGGGTTTCAGGAGTTGTTGCGGGTTTTACTGCCGCTGGTGGATTGGAACGCTGAGTTACGGTACTTTTGGCTCCTCGCCCGGATTGGCTAGATTGGCTTTCACCGCTGAAGCCAGTAGCAATTACCGTTATTCTGATTTCTCCTTGCAGTTTTTCATCGATCACTGCTCCGAAAATGATGTTGGCGTTGGGATCGACCGCTTCATAAATCGTTTCTGCCGCCGTATTCACTTCATGGAGAGTTAAGTCAGAGCCACCCGTAATGTTGAATACGACACCTTTTGCTCCATCCACGGAGGATTCCAGCAAAGGTGAAGAAATCGCCATGTTTGCAGCTTCTTTGGCTCTCGACTTGCCAGAACCAATGCCAATTCCCATTAAAGCCGATCCCGCATCGGCCATAATTGCCCGCACGTCGGCAAAGTCTACGTTTACCAGTCCGGGAATGGTAATGATATCGGAGATCCCTTGCACGCCTTGGCGCAGGATATCGTCAGCGTGACGAAAAGCATCTTGCAGTGGAGTAGTTTCGGGAACCACGGACAGGATGCGATTGTTCGGGATAATAATCAAGGTATCTACCCGACTCTGCAAATTAGCAATCCCTTCTTCGGCTTGGTTGATGCGACGCCGCCCTTCAAAAGTAAAAGGACGAGTAACTACTCCAACTGTCAAAGCGCCAACTTCTTTTGCTGCTTCTGCTACGATCGGGGCTGCGCCGGTACCGGTACCACCACCCATTCCAGCAGTGATAAAAACCAAATCCGAGTTTGCCAAAGCAGAGGCAATTTCATCGCGAGATTCTTCGGCTGCTTTTTGACCGATAGCGGGGTTGCCACCAGCGCCCAATCCGCGAGTTAACTTCTGCCCGATTTGTAAGCGTTTCATGGCGGATGATAGAGCTAAAGCTTGGGCATCGGTATTAATTGCCCAAAACTCCACACCGCTTAAGTCGCTAGCAATCATGCGGTTGACAGCATTGCTACCACCACCGCCGACACCGATTACTTTAATTTTGGCTATGCGACTCGGTATTATATCGCCGCCACGTGCTGTTTCTTCAGCCATACCTTTGCCATAAGGAACTTGGCCAAACTGAAAACCCGAATTGATATAAGGATTACTGGCATCCCCTGTTGGTGCCAAACCCTGTTGTGCTTCAGCATGGGAACGGTTATTTACGAGCCCCTGTTTATTATTAAGCGTCATTGGAATCAAAAATAGTCGGTAAACAACTTTTCAATTCTAGGTAGCTCAAGTCAACTATAGGCGAAGTCGGTTGAAAAACCAATATTATAGTGACAAGCTAATAGTTTAGATAGTAACGTCTGTTGGCAATACGTTCACCTTGCGCGATCGGGTTTTTGGCTGTTTAAAGGATACCCGGTTTCCGCTGACTGGTTAGTCGGTTCTACCAGTTGAATGGCTGGTGCTGCGGGTTTTTTCAGGTCAATGTAAGCAATTTGACGCCCATTCAGTTTAGCCGATAATTGCCTCATCCGATCTAATACTTTCAGTTGCTCGGACAATTGGGCAGTGTACGGCCCTACGTGTACTATTCCTAACTCAGTTTTCAAGATCAAATTGTCTGGATTTCGGCAATCTATTTCAGAAACTTTGACTGGGCTGCGATCGACTACTTGATAAAGTTGCGACCAGTATGGAAGATATTGCTGGCGAGAACCAATTATTTTGAGGGCGGGCAAGGGTAAAGATTTTTCGATATCAGTGTAATTTTTCCAAGGTATCCAGGTACCTTTTCGATCCAGCAAGCCCACCTTGCCGATTTGAGATGGATTTTTTATCTGTTGCGTATCGAATGGTTGATTTAGCGAGTGAGTTTGACTTAAAGCAATTGCCACGGGTTGCCTTTCTTGGATTTGGACGGTCAAACCCGGAGGAAATAGCTGCCTGCTTACTGTTGCTTTGGCAATCACCGACTGCTGAGATTCCAGTTGTTCGGCTAAAGCTTGGGGTTCGATTCTTAACAAAGATTGGGGATAGGATAAGGGTAACAGAGAGCGAATAGTGCGATCGGAAAGCAGTTGATTACCCTCAATGGCTATTTGCTCTGGTTCTTGGATCGTCCAAACCGGCTGACTGACTCCCCAAACTAAACCACTGGTCAAACTCCCAAGGGCAATAGTGCGCCAAATTTGATGGACGATTTGACGACGACGAAGGCGACGCAACGTTTGACGCCGATGGTTCAAGTCCGCTGGCGAAACCGAGACGATGCTAGTCATCCTAAACCCTCTAAGCTTTGCGATTTAAAGTAAGTTTTAAGTTTAGTATTGTCGATCAAGCTAAAAAATCCTTTGTATTTGTTCAAATACTATCTGTACCAGGGGTTTATTATACATAACAGCTTATTTTTCATAGTTAAATCTTGACAATCAGGAACCGATCGGTAATTCGTCTACGCGGGGATCGGGTTTCGGCAGGAAGGTTAGGAGAAATTTTCCGGAAATATTTCTAGGACTAACTATCCGCGTTAGATGATCTAGCGCTTGTAAAGAAGAGAGGACTATTTCTTTATTGTCTCCATTTTTACTGTTGATGGGTGAGTAAAATATCTCGATCGCCAGCTGATTTGTACTGAAGAATCGAGCGGAATTTTATACCCACAGGGCGCATCGGTTGATTGACGCCAAGGGATGGATAGGAGCCAACATTTATGTTAGATTTTCCCAGATTTTTTAAGGCGTGTAATCCCAGTAGAACCCTGATGGTGGGTAATGCGGAAGACCGACAGTATTATATTGATTTTGCTTCGGTACGAGGTGGCAAAATTATCGAAGAACTGGGACGGACGATTACCCGAATTTCTCCAGAGGAGCCAACCTGTCAGTTATTTACCGGCCATATTGGTTGTGGTAAATCCACTGAGCTACAAAGGTTAAGGGCACAGTTGGAACAGCAAGGATTTCATGTAGTTTACTTTGAATCCAGCCAAGATTTGGATATGGCGGATGTTGATATTACAGATATCCTGCTGAGCGTAGCCCGTCAGGTGAGCGCTAGCCTGGAAGCTATTAGTATTAAGCTTAAACCAAGCTATTTTGTCAACCTGTTTCAAGAAGTGGTTGATTTCTTGCAAACTCCGATCGATCTGGCGGCGGAAGCAGAATTGTCTTTGGGGATCGGTAAAATTACTGCCAAAACCCAAGCTGCACCGAAGCTGCGCCATCAGTTAAGGCAATACCTGGAACCTCGTACCAATAGCATTTTGCAATCAATTAACGAAGAGCTATTGGGACGTGCTAAATGGGAACTGAAACGGCGTGGGAAAGAAGGGCTAGTAGTGATCATCGATAATCTGGATCGGGTGGATATGCGCCCGGTGACTGCCAACGGGCGAAGTCAACCAGAGTATCTGTTTATCGATCGGGGTGAGCAATTACAGAAACTCAACTGCCACGTAGTTTACACCATTCCTCTGTCATTAATTTTTTCTAATGATTATGAAACTCTAAAGAATCGCTTGGGGGGTGGTTTGGCTCCGAAGGTTTTGCCGATGGTGCAGGTAAAATTAAGAGATGGTCGGGACTGTCCGGAAGGAATGGCTTTGTTAAGGCAACTGGTGCTGGCGAGAGCTTTTCCGGGGATCGCTCCCGAAACTCGCGTTAGTTCGATCGCGCAAATTTTTGATAGCGTAACAACTTTAGATCGCCTGTGTCGGTTCAGTGGCGGTCATGTGAGAAACTTGCTGGGATTGCTGTATAGTTGTCTTCAGCGAGAAGACCCGCCAATTTCCCGCGAATGTCTGGAAACGGTGATTGCCAGGAATCGAGATGATTTGGTGTTGGCGATCGATGAAAAAGAGTGGGACTTATTATTTCAAGTAGTACAGTTGTCAAGCGTGAGAGGTGAAGTGCAATACCAAACTTTGCTGCGAAGTATGTTTGTATACGAATATCGAGATTCTGTAGGGCGCTGGTTTGGAGTTAATCCTGCTTTAGCAGAAACGGAAAAATATAAATCTTGGCAGCAACAACAAAATTAGGATCGAGACATTTTGGTGAAAGAAAGTGTAGATGGGGGATGGAGGGAAGGGATGCTACAGGAGAATTATATTAGATTTCTCCATAAATTAAAGGTGTGTCGCCTAGAACTCTTGTAGAGACGTTTCATGAAACGTCTCTACAAAGTTTTTTAGAGAAGTCTATTGATAATTTTCTTTCCTTTCTTCTCTTCCCTTCCCTTCCCCGATTCGCTCGAATCTAATTAAATGGAACTGCTGGCGGGTTCTGCACCCATTTCTAACACTGCGCCGCGTAAGAAATCGATTTGTTCTTGAAAACTCAATCCTTCAATTTTCGCCAATAATTCTTGTCCGGCTTGGGGAAGTTGATAATTAGGAGGCATGGGAATAATCGTGCCGTTTTCCATGCCTTGGGCTAAAAAGTACCAAAAAGCTAACTTTGTTTCCGGACTCAATCCACCGTATTCCCGACAAATTTGAGTATTTGCTTTTGATGCAATTTCTCGCTGAACTTTCAGTTGTTCTTGATGGGGAAGTGCTTTCACTTGCTCGAACAATCCTCGAGCAATTTCCGAACCTGAAGCGCCTGGAGCAGCTGGAGTGATCGATTTACCCATTTTGGTATAAACGAACCATAATAAGGCAAGTTGGTCGTCTATACTCAAGCTTTTCAACGCTTTTTTACCTTGGTCGTAAGCACTTACATTTGCTGCTGTCATAGAAATCCAATTCATTTGTTAAGGAACGTTTACATTTCCATAATGAAGTAGATAGTCGGGTACGTACCCCTACAAGAAGGCAGAGACTTATTAGGTTAAAGAAGAAAAGGAAACCTTTCTCACGACAGATGTAGTTAGGTTACGCGAGAAAAATCCAACGGCGGAAATTGATATATATAACTCAATTTGCTAGTTATCAAAACTTAGGAAGGTAGGGGTGAGGGAAAGAAGGGACTATAGCGATCTTATTCAAATAATCAACCCCAACCTAGCCCTCCCCTTAGCAAGAGGAGGGCTAGGTTGGGGTTTAGTTGTTGGGAATTCATTGAGGATCGCTATAGAAGTAAGTCATCTGAAAAATGTTTCAATTTTGAATCATCTTTTCATCTTACTACCAGCCCAAACCTAATAACTAGCAACTTACGTTATATAGTTATTAGGATACGACTGCATTAAAGTTGTCATTCGGGTTCGATCTTTCGGTTAAAAAAGGGGATTTTTTCCAATTTTTTAATGGCTTGCTAATAGCACTAATTTCTAAACAATTGGAAAATAAAAAAACTCAAAATACCCTTTAAAAAAGGGTATGAAAGGGAGATCGTGGCAATTTTTCCAAGATTCGATTGAAAACGACTAAAACCCGAACCAAGCTAAACCAGCTAAAGTAACAATTACAGCAATCAAAGCGATCCAGATAAACAAATTATCTTTGGTGTTGACTTGGCTGAGATCGATCGGTTGGGGTTGCGGACGAGGACGGGGAGAAGTTTTAACGGGAGTAGCATCACCCAAACGAGTTTTGCGATCGTTGTCACCCAATGCGCCGAGGTCGGGTATTTGAGTTAGCCATTCGGGAGGGCGTTTCAGTTGAGGCGCTTCTAAAATGTAAATCAAGCGACGACTTTGTTTGCGGATTTCCAGGCTGGGATGGTTGTGCAGTTGTTTGCAAAGAGCGATCGCATCCGTGCGTTGACCCGCTGCTTCGTAAGCCGTTACCAACCACATCTGCACGTCACCGCCTAAGCGAGAATTGCGATCGGCTAAAGCGCTAGCTTTTTCCAAATGTTGAATCGACTGGCGATATTGTCCCCTCTCAAAAGCAGATTTGCCAGCTTGGTACTCAGTTTTAACGATTTCTAAACTTTCAGTACTCACCCGATCGTTTACTTATTTGTCAACAATTTCTAGACTAACTTATTACTGGTAGTAGGTGGTGGGTAGTGGGGAGCGGGATCGAACAAATGCGATCGTACTCATGCGCTAAACGATAAATCCTGCATCTACATCTGCGTTTATCTGCGGACATCTGTGGTGAAGTCACCTTATTCCAGCCAGCCAAAAAGAGAAAGAGAGAAAACTATTCCCCCTTTCCCAAACAGAACTGAAATCGAAATCTAACTCATAAATTCCGAAGCAACGATCATCGATCCGATCCCGGCGTCGGTAAAAATTTCCAACAGCAGAGCGTGAGGAATGCGACCATCAATAATATGAGTAGCTTTGACACCTTGCGCCAAACTTCTCACGCAACAATTTACCTTCGGAATCATGCCGCCAGCAACTATACCGGAAGAAATCAGATTGCGAGCTTCTTGAATATCCAGTTTCGCGATCAAGGTAGAAGGGTCTTTGTAATCTTTTAAGATACCTGATGTATCTGTGAGTAGGATTAACTTTTCTGCACCTAAAGCAGCGGCTATTTCTCCAGCTACCGTATCGGCGTTAATATTATAAGCTTGTCCGGTTTCATCTGCGGCCACGCTAGATACGACTGGAATATATCCCTCTTTAACTAGGGATTCCAAAAGCCTAATATTGACAACGCTAACTTCTCCGACAAAACCAATTCCTTCTTGACCTTGAGGACGTGCTTTGATCAAGTTGCCATCTTTACCGCACAGTCCGACTGCCGATCCGCCAGCTTGGTTGATTAGAGAGACAATTTCTTTGTTTACTCGACCTACCAATACCATTTCTACTACATCCATTGTGGCGGCGTCGGTTACTCGCAAACCATTTTTAAATTGTGGCTCGATTCCCAGTTTATCTAACCAAGAGTTAATTTCTGGGCCACCACCATGTACCAAGATCGGTCTTAAGCCAACGCAGGATAAAAAGACGACATCGCGCATTACTTTATCTTTCAGCGTGCTGTCTTTCATGGCGGCACCGCCGTACTTGACCACAACGGTTTTACCGGCAAATTGTTGGATGTAGGGAAGTGCTTCGCTGAGTACTCGGACGCGAGTGGCTTCCGCTTTTTGAATGTATTCTTTTTCTTCTAGCATGAGGAAATTTTAGATATGAAAAGGTTTAAATGCAGTTTAGTTGAGGTTGGAGTGAGGAAACGATCGCAATAACAACAATTTCCTGTTAATTAAAGGATGCGGGGGGAACGGATGCTGGTTTGATGACGCTGGGAATCGCTTCTATCACTCGTTTTGCCACTTGTTCGGGTGTCTCTCCCGCTTGTTGGGTGACTTTGATATCTGCTTGTGCGTAAAGCGATCGTCGTTGTTCCAGAAGCATTTCCAACTTGCGGCGGGGGTCAGCATCTTTTAACAAGGGACGAGTAGCATCTTCGGCCAACCGTTCTATCAGTAATTCTACGGGTACGTCCAACCAGACTACCAAACCGTGCTGTAGGTAACTCCAGTTTTTTCTTTGGAGAACTATACCGCCACCGGTTGCGATCGCTAACTTTGTATATGTGGATAGTTCTGCCAGTACTTGGCTTTCCATTTCCCGAAAGGCAGCTTCCCCTTCAGTTGTAAAAATTTCGTTAATGGATTTTCCCTTCGCTACTTGTTCGATCAGGGCATCGGTATCGAAGAAACGGTAACCTAATTCTTCCGCCAATAAGCGTCCTACCGTCGTCTTACCTGCTCCCATCATACCTATGAGGTAGAGGTTGATTCCCTTTAAAATATTGTTCACCTGTTAAGCTCTGCGTGTCATTTCCATCGGGACTGGTATTTAGTGTAGCTGCTATTTGACCATCCTTGACCTGTTTTCGGTCGATCGCCATCGGATCGGCTGGCTTAATTAGTTGTTCTTGCAAATAAGCCTTAAATATCGGCTGTAACTGGAAACTGTTGGCTTTTTTATAAATTAGCGATCGACTGGTCAGAGATTCTAACACTTCGATTAATTCTGATTTGGAAATATCAGATATTATCCCTTTTTGCTCTTCTTTATTTAAATAAAATTCTTTTTCAATGGCCAACCATTTAATCATTTTTTCTTCTGGTTGAGATAGCCGATTTAAATGTTCTTCTAATAATTTTTTTATTTCGCCAAATATGATAATATCTTGCTTAACAAATTCTGCTAAATTCCCTTGAAATAAATCCGCGATCGTCGTCATTACTATTTTTAAAGCCAAAGGATTGCCCGCATATCGTTTCACCAGTTGTTTCCCCTCTCTCTCGGAAGGTTCTACACCTTTATCTCTAATTATTTTGAAGCATTCTCTATCACTTAATCCATTTATATAAAAAGAACGCACTGGTAAATTTACCCCTTCCATAAAGGATAGTTCTTTTAATTTTTCTCGGCTTGTCAATATTAAACAACTTTGATGTAATGCTTCCCCAATTCGTCTGAATAACTCTTTATAAATTTGGTATTCTTGTCGAAATTCCCCTGCATAACTTTTCGGTTTGAAAAGAAAGTCAATACCATCAAATATTAGCAAACAGCGATAATTTCTCAAGCGCTCGATTAATTGAGATATCCTTCCGGCAATTGTTTCGGTCAAAACCAATTCCTTTTCTGCTTCTCGATCGAATAAATTAATTAAATTAGCTAAAAATTGATTTAAAGGTGGAGAATGAGCAAGCGATCGCCATATTACATATTCAAAATTATCTTGAATTTTCTGGGCGAGCCGTATTGAAAAACTAGTTTTACCAATACCACCCATACCCAGAATTTTTACCAATCTACACCGCTCATTAATTATCCATTGTTCTAATTTTAATAACTCTTTATCCCGTCCATAAAATATTTCTGTATCAATGGCTTCTCCCCAGTCATAACGTTTATAAAGGGTAGAACTTTTTTCCTCTTTATTTGAGTTTTTGACTATACTGCAATCGCGATTTACAAAGTTGGCTGATAAAGGTGAATAATTTTTATAGCCGGATTTTTCTAACCAGTAAGTAATTTTACTCCAATGAGTGATTTCTGCACTCTCTTTTGTTTGAGAATTAAGCATTTCTTGAATATATCTATACAGTCCATTCGATAAATAAACTCTTACCGAACTGCTGTTGCGAGTTTTATAGATAATATTTGTTATTTCTGCGGGACTGTAACCGCACAGTAATCCCCTAAGAATTCTTTTTTCAACTGGTGTAAGACCTTTACCTTTTGCGGAGGCAAGATCTATATATAGCTTCTCCAAATTCCAGTAATTAGCAGCTTCATCAAACTCTGCTGGCTGGTCATTTAATGTAGATGCCATATTTCCAACTTATTAACGTAATTTTAGCTTAACGTTAGTCAAACCTATTTAAGCTAACAAAAAAATTCTAAAATTTAACTTAATTTATAACATCCGTGAAGTAGCGGAGAATAGAAAAATCAGATAATATAATATTTATCAAAACTTCACAGATTCTTCATAAAGATTGCATGAAGAATGTTCAAAAGTAAATGAAGCGATATCTTTTTTTGATTAATATCGTGATATCAGTTGTGTTCCCAGGCTCTATAGATAAACTTAATAGCTTTAGTTCAGTGATCTTACTGGTTTCTAGTTCTCATTTTTATTTAACAAGGGTGATAAAAATGTATCTAATCCGCGAAGTTGTCCAACAGGCTCTAGCCACAGGTTACTTGTCCGTAGTAGCAGAGGAACAATTAAGGCAGCTTTTACAAAAAAAGTACTCTTTAGAAGACTTAGATGCCTTCATGATGTTGCAGCAGGCAGCAATGGCGGGTCAAGTAAAGCAAGAGTCCCGGGAATTAATTCAAACTCAGTATTTTTCTAGTACTAATATTTGTAGTCCCATCATGGAAGCTGAGTTAGTATAAATTTGTCGGATAACTTTGCCTAAACGCTATGAGTGTAGAAAGGCGTTAAGACAAACATTTCTGCGAGACAATATCTGAGTTTAGCACATCATGACGTTACTCAAAAACTACGGTGCGATTGCCATAAACTAAAACTCGATTTTGCAAGTGCGATCGCACTGCTCTTGCCAATACTATTCTTTCTAAATCTTTACCTTTTCTGATTAAATCAGCCACATCATCGCGGTGGCTGACCCGCACTACATCTTGCTCGATAATCGGCCCTGCATCTAGTTCTGCGGTCACGTAATGTGCTGTAGCACCGATAATTTTTACCCCTCTTGCATAAGCTTTATGGTATGGATTTGCTCCAACAAAAGCAGGTAAAAATGAGTGATGAATGTTGATAATACTTTTAGGAAAACTTCTCATAAATTCCGGACTGAGAATTTGCATATACTTGGCTAAAACAACCAAGTCGATATTATATTGTTGCAACAATTCCAATTGTTTGGGTTCCCGATCCAACTTATTTTCTTTATCGATCGGGATATGATAAAAGTCAGCCCCAAATTGATAAGCAACGTCTTTTAAATCCTCATGATTGCTAATAATCAAAGGGATTTCTGCTGAAAATTCTTTAGCTTTGTGCCTCCATAATAAATCTAAAAGACAATGATCTTGACGGCTAACCCAAATAGAAAGGCGTGGAACGGTATCGGAAAAATGTAACTGCCAGTTAGCTTCCAAAGGTTTAGCAACTGCATTAAAAGCGGGGCCAATTAAATCGCGAGGTAAATTAAAGCCTGCTAATTGCCATTCGATGCGAGTCAGAAACAATCCAGCCGCAAAGTCAGTGTGCTGATCGGCGTGAATGATATTGCCGCCATTAGCATAAATGAAGTTGGCAATTTTGGCGACTAATCCTTTGCGATCGGGACAAGAAATAAGTAGAGTAGCAGTAGTACTTCCCATATCGATTTTAGATTTTATATTTGAGATTTTGATAAGTTGAATTAGCGATAAGGCGTGCGATCGTCAGTATCGTCAAATTCTTCTTCATCATCATCAAATCCCCAATCTTCATCATCATCATTGTTCTTATTTTTGGGAGCTTCCCAATCAGCATCATTTTCAGTGACATTAGGTTCTGGACTGCGATAAGGCGGCGTGATGATGCGATATTCCGCATCGTAAACCGATTCCCTTTTTCCCACGGATGAATTCTTAGGATTTTGATAACTATAAGAATAAACCGAGCCTGATTGAGAACGAGTAGTTGGCTCCTGAGGGCGTTCGTAGCTAGTATTGGGGGGAGAATAAACTTGATAATTCGGGTTATCCCGTACTGTTTCTTCTGCTTGTTCTTCTTGTTCTTGCTGGGTAACGTAATCGCGATCGGTAGGAGCGGTAGTTTCCCATTGGGCGGCATTATTCTGAGTAGAATAAGAAGTGCTTTCAGATGCGGGGTTAGTTGTGGAACGTTGCCATCTATTCCTTGATTTTTCTGCTTCTAGTTGGCGAATTCGCTCTCTAAGAGATTGGGAAGAAAAATAATCGGATAATTGAAATAAACCGAAAATTATTAGTGCAGTCAAAAAGCCTGCGCCAATGGCTGCTAGGATCGAAAATCCTAGTGGCAATCCGATCGTTTTCACTCCTAAAAAAGTCAGTACAACTGGTGACGAGTTTTGCAGGGCAAATACAATTAGCCCTCCCAGAATCAAAACCAGTAATAAAATATAATAAATTATGTTAGTCATGGTAATTTTTTATTGGTGATTAGACAAGATAAGTAACATCGTTTACGCAAATGTGGGCTACAAATTGTTAGGGTCGGATTTAGCTGAAAATATTTGGATTTACAACCCTTAGATTAAAAGCTAAAACTCTCCCTTTCTACAATCTGTAGCAAACATTTAGGTAATCGTAAAAGCGATCGAGAAGGAAAAAGACAAAAAAGTTCGATCGCCAATGATTAGATCGTTAGGTATATTTTTTGACTTTTGACTTACGATCGGTGTCCTTGCCAGCGCTGGATGGGAATGCAATCTATGTCGAGTTGATCTAAAGCGCGAGCTACCACGAAATCCACCAAATCTTCAATAGTCTGAGGATTGTGATACCAAGCTGGGATAGCTGGCACAATTCTCGCGCCACTTTCAGCTAAAGTAGTGAGATTTCGCAGGTGAATCAAGCTAAAGGGCGTCTCGCGGGGTACTATGACGAGTTTACGTCCTTCTTTGAGTTGTACGTCAGCCGCTCGTTCCAAAAGGTCGGAACTCAGACCACTCGCTAATTTTGCTACCGTACTCATACTGCACGGCATGACGATCATTCCCAAAGTGCGGAAGGAACCACTTGCAATGTTAGCTCCCACATCGCCCCAAGGGTGACACCGGAGTTTACCTTTAGTTTTTACTCCTGCTTGTTCTCGCCAGAATTGCTCTTGTTGAATGGGATTAGCAGGCATCGTAATATTTTGTTCTGCCTGCCAAACCATATATGTAGATTTAGATGCAACTAAATCAATGACGTATTCGGCTTCTAGGAGAAATTTCAACGCTCTGACTGCATAGATCAGCCCGGATGCGCCGGAAATGCCCAAGATTAAGGGACGAGGGTGTGGGGGGATGGGGGGATGGGGGGAT
>DATNQN010000105.1 GCA_036703985.1 Leptolyngbyaceae cyanobacterium | reverse complement strand
CAGGGCTAATTCATTGTCGCCAAAGAAAATTTATATAGATGGGGTGATGGGGGGATGGGGAGGTGGGGGGAAAGAGATCGAAAATCATTCTTCCTTTGTTTGCCTGACTTTGGTAGATCTCAATCCTGAACAAATTATTTTCTCTCGTCACAATGAATTAGCCCTGCCTTGCTAAGGGGGAAACAAGAAAATTATTTTTATCCAGGATTTCGTGAATTGGTATAACAGAGAAATTATCCTAATAAAATAGGACGGCTCTCATTGAGAGTAGTCCTACGTCAAACAAACCTAATTTTTACAAAATTGTCAATTATTTAAAAAGAGTAGACGCGCCCTGCTTCATCGATATACACTGCTTTATCTGCTCTAAATTTTGAGTCAGATTGGCGAATTCTAACCATTACTTTGTTTTGAGTAGGATCGACATTATAGTCATACACCAATTCTTTATCAGCATAAATATTGATGCTGGCGATGTCTCGAATTTGAGTACCACTGGGAACGGAGATTTGAGTAGTACTTCCGGGAGATAAAGTTCGATCTGGGTATGGGCTAAGACTATAGGAAAGACGCAAGCCAGACTCGTTTAAAAGCATAACTGTAATCGGACGGTTGCGATTAACTTGTGCTTTCGGTTGCCAAAACCCAGCTGCATAGCTGTTGTTACCTCGATTAGGCTGGGACAAGACAGCAGTGCTAGAAACTAAGGTGAGACTAGCCAGCAAAACTGCCGTTGTGAAAGTTTTCAGTTTCATTTCGATATTTTTTGAGTAAGTAGAAGCGTTGTCAAAAACAATGTGGAAGCGGGTTTAATTTGAATGCTAGTATTTGGCAAACTATTTCGTTAAACCCGCTCCTTGCGATCGCGAGATTTTATTTCATCGTAGAGATCTGCCTGCAACTGCAAAAGTGAAAAATTTTTAATTTTTAAGCACCTTCTGTACCGAGCAGTTCGGCGATCGCTTGTCGTTCTATAGGTGGTTGAGATGGCGGTTCCTGACGCGCATCCGTAATCAACCAGTCTAGTGCAGCGGCTTGTACGTCAATGGTAGCGCCAGTTTTATCTACGCAATAGCGCCCGAACACTAGTTTGTCCACTAAGCGTACACCCGGCCCGAGCCGAGAATACTCAAAAATGATGCTATTATCAACTGTTGCCCCCTTACAGACCCAACAGTTAGGGCCGATCATCGTCGGGCCAATAATTTTTGCCCCATCTTCAATGCGAGTCATCGCACCAATATAAACTGGCCCTTGAATTTCCACTTTATCCCAGTTTACAGCCACGTTTAGCCCGGTATAAACTCCAGGTGCAACTTCTTTTCCAGGAATAGAAACATTTTTGATTTCTCCCTGCAATACGCTACGAATAGCGTGCCAATAGTCGGGTACTTTTCCAATGTCTACCCATTGGAAATCCATCGTTACTCCATAAAAAGGAGCATCTATTTCCACTAGTTTGGGGAACAATTGGCTACCAATGTCATATTCAACACCAGAGGGTATGTAATTAAAAATCTCTGGTTCAAAAATATAAATCCCGGTGTTGATGGAAGTGCTGAGAGCTTCTTCAACTTTCGGTTTTTCTTGGAAAGCTTTAATTTTGCCATTGTCATCGGTTACGACTACACCGTAGCTAGAAACTTCTTCTTTGGGAACAGCTTTCATGACTACGGTAGCCAAAGAACCTTTTTCTTTATGCCACTTAACTGCCGCCGCTAAATCTAGATCGATTAAGGCATCTCCACACAGCACCACAAAGGTATCGTCAAAGACAGGATTAAAATCTTGGATGCGTTTCATTCCACCAGCAGAACCGATCGCTTCACCTACTAGCTGACCTTCCACAATTCTGCCTTCAAAGGAATAACCGATTTGGACGCCAAACCTCTGCCCGTCGCGAAAATAATTTTCAATTTCATCTGCCAAATGGCTGACATTGACCATGATTTGGTCAAATCCGTGCTGGCGAAGCAATTCTACTAAGAATTCCATCACGGGTTTTTGCAGGATGGGAATCAGAGGCTTCGGAATCGTGTAAGTAATTGGACGGACGCGAGTACCTTTGCCAGCCGCCAGAATCATGGCTTTCATAAATATCTTTCTCTCAACCTTAGACCACTACAATTCGATCGGTTGATGCAGGAGTTAGAGCGTCTTTGGAAAGCCAGAGTTTTTACGCTTACACTGGCATTCAAACAAACTAGACGTTTCCCACAAACCTGCTGCCAACGATACGACAGTTTATAAACATTCTCCCAATTTACCTGGATTTACGGGAAATACGCGAGATGCTTAAGTTGCTGTTACTATTAAATAGCGCGAATTTTTAAGTCCTGATAAAATTCTTCTTGCACTAACTCTACTTTGGATTGTGCGGACAATAGTAGCAGCGCCCAGAAAATGCCCACCCGATCGTGTAGTTGCGCTTTTAATGAAGGATAATGGTTTAAAGCTTCTGAAAGAGCCGAATTATCACTCTCTATCTCAGGTGGTTGGGTATCTGTATTATCATTGGGAATAATTGGCTCTTTTGTTTCATTAATTCTTCTCTGCGCCCAGATTAACAGTAATTGCTCTAAATCGAGCCAATTTTCTGCTCCGGTTAACTTGGAATAATAATTTAGCAAAAATTGTTCTAGTTCGCCAGCAATTTCTAGAGAGTTTTCTTGATGAACTAACTCTAAAGCTGCTCGCATGACTTGGGTGCGAGACTGCGAACGACTGGTGCTGGTGCGGGTACGGGGTGATTTTTTTTCGATCGCAGCTGCTACTAACTGCAATTGTTCGATTAACTCTTGCAGGGTAACTCGTCGATAAGTAGGAGGTTGGGCGGATGGGCGTCGCCTTAGCTGTCGCTCCAAATTTCTGGGTAATCCAGTTTCGCTTTCCCAGTCTTCCCCATCCAACCATTCTTCCTCTGGTTGATTAGAGTCGCTATTTTCTTCTTCTGCATTCAACTGCTCTAAGGTGTTGGCTTTGAGTAGTACCAGCAGGGACGCATCGACAAAAGCTTGTCCGGATTGGGATAAGTCGGCAATACCTACTCCTGGCTGGATTTCCGTTAAAGCGATCAGTTCGCTCAAACAGCGATCGATTACTTCAATTACCTGTACGTCCCAAGGGTCGATTTCTCCCCGTTGGGCTAGATCGATTAATAACGCGATCGCATATGCGGCTGGAGTGTCCTTCGGATAAGCTTGTCCGTTCATTGATTAGGTGCAGGGGTAGGGGTGCAGGGGAAAAGGATGAAGGATGAAGGATGAAGTAAAAAATTTGCTGGAGCGTCAGGAGTATCCCACATCGGTGCGCCCCTCCATCCCACACCCTACTATTATCGAGCCAGTTTAACTTACGTTGCTTGAAGTTGCTTCTGTCAGTGGTTCAGAGGCGGGTGGTAGTTCGGCTTTTTTTTCGGTTGTTTCTACTTTGTATTGTTCGAGGTCTTTTTCTAGTTGTTGGATTTTGCTATTTTTTTGGCGCAGTTCCCGGTTGAGTTTCCAAGCGTCAACCGATCGCGAAAATCTAGCCCAGACGCTAAAAAGCCACGCCAAAAAAGCTCCCAACCCCAATGTGCCGATCGTTTCTATGCACAAAGGTGCTTTTATGTCAATCCCATTAACAAGTTTAATCGTGACAGGTTCGGTGTTCTGCAAGCTGAATAAAACCAGCGCTAAACAAGTTAAGAAAATCAAGAAAAAATTAAGCGGTCTTAGCATTGAAAATATTTCTCCCGTATCAAAGTGAGGAAAGAACCAATTACAAGCAAATTACATTGCTAATGCTTCTAAAACAAGAATAAGATCGTCACTCTCCGGCCTTCTAACCTGGAAATCCTTACCAATAAACCAAATCTACCGCTCGAATTGTCCTGAAGTAAGTCGAGCACCGAATATTTTATGCCATGTATAGAAAGATTATGCTGCTTGTTAAGGAAAAGCGATCGAATATAAAGAGAAAATAAATATTAAGAAATTAAATATAGATAGCACTTTGTTGTACAAATCCGTGGATGACTTACTCTGGCTTGACCAAATTCAACCAGCCGCTCGCTCCGAAGTGGGTGAAAAAGCGTTTTACTTAAGCTTCTTGGTGCAGAGGGGTTATCCGGTAATCCCCGGTTTTACGATACCAGCACCGGCATTGCGGGAATTTTTGGAAACGATCGATTGGATAGACCCGTTATTTGCCGATTTAGCAAACTCTTCCCTGCACCTGGATGTAAATAACCCCCGACAGTTGCAACTGGTAGCCAAAGCAATTCGGCAGGGAATTTTAAATGCGGCTTTACCTCCCAAGTGGCAAGCGATCGTTTCTGCGCTGCCATCATATTTAGAAGCACCAGCGCTAATCCTGCGCCCTTCTTTAGCCCTACCTAATGGCGTGAAAATTTCCGGACTCCTGCAAGCTCATATTTGTAATTGCACTAACGAGGCAATTACTTCCACCGTCAAGCGAGTTTGGGCAGAATTATTTAGAGCTAGAAGCTTGCTGTACTGGCGACGGAATAATATCGAACTACAGAACGTTAACTTGGCTATTTTAGTACAACCCCTCCTCAATTGTTCCGCTTCGGGCGTGTTGCACGCTCATTCAAATATATGGGAAGTACAAGCTACTCAAGGATTGGGAATCGCTTTAGTAAAAGGAGAAGTGTTGCCAGATTACTACCGAGTACAACCAGAAAGCGGTGAAGTTTTAACCCAAGCTCTCGGTAACAAAACGTTAGTTTATAGTTTAGAGGAATTGCCAAGCGCCCAGCTAGTTGAAAATAAGTACGAAGAAATTCCCCTTCTAAAAACTTATCTGCTCGACGAAGAACAACAAAAACACTATGCCCTGACAGAAGAACTCCTGAAAAAAATCATCCTGTTGACTCAACGGCTGGGGGCAGAATTAAGCGGTGAATTTACATTAGAGTGGATCGTTTCAACGGAGGATTCTGATAGCTCGACAGCCCAAGTTTATATCACGCAAATTTTACTAGCTGAAGAAAAGGGAATATTAATAGAGCCAGAAGATAAAATCGAGCCGCTAAATTTACCTTCTGAGTCCTTAATCGTCTCACCCCCTACTATTTTGAGGGGAATTGGTGCTTCTGGCGGTAGGGCTTTAGCACCGGCAGAAACGATCGCTAATTTCAGCCATAACTATGAAACTATTCTGGCTAACAAAGTATTAGTAGTAAAAAGCATTACTCCCGATTGGCTGCCTTTAATCAAACAAGCCGTCGGCATAGTAGCAGAACAAGGTGGGATGACTTGTCATGCAGCTATTATTGCCAGAGAACTGGGAATTCCTTCTGTAGTTGGCGTTAAAAATGCTACTAATTTAATTGAGTCCGGACAACCGATATTGGTAGATGGCGATCGGGGAGAAATTTGTTTGCTAAACAAACAGCAAATCGGTTTTCCTGATAATATTAAAGGATTCGGACAAGAGACAATGGAAAGTGTCAGTGCGGATCGCGAGGAAAGAAGTAGAACGGGGAATTCATCTGAGAACGAATATCCTCAGTACAGAGAAGTAAAGATTGCTTCTCAGCCGATTAGTTATCCCTTGCCGCAATTTCCGATCGCTACTCAACTAATGGTTAATTTAAGTCAGCCTAGTACGGTAGAGCGGGCTGCCAGTTTACCAGTAGATGGGGTAGGATTATTGCGATCGGAACTGATGATGCTGGAAATTCTGGAAGGACAACACCCGAATAAGTGGTTATCTCAGGGAAAAAAGCAACGCTTAATAGAACTAATCTCGGAAAACGTTTATCACTTTGCCAGTGCTTTTGCGCCTCGTCCGATTTTTTATCGCTCTTTAGATTGGCGTTCTCATGAATTTCTATCTTTAGCATCGTTTTCTCCGAGGGAAAATAATCCCATGCTAGGGATGCGAGGCACTTTCAGCTATATGCAAGACCCTAGTTTATTCGATGTAGAATTAGCGGCACTTGTGAGAGTTTACCAATTAGGCTACACCAACGTGCGGTTAATTTTACCCTTTGTTCGCACGGTAGAAGAGTTTTCTTTTTGCCAAAAACGAGTTGCAGATGTTGGTTTGTTGAACCATTCCGGTTTTCAACTATGGATCGTGGCAGAAGTTCCTTCCGTACTATTTTTGTTACCAGATTACGTGAAAGCTGGGGTAAGAGGAATCAGTATTGGCAGTAACGATCTCACTCAGTTGTTGTTAGGTGTCGATCGCGATCGCGCTGAAATGGCCACGGTGTTTGATGAACGACATCCGGCAGTGATGACGGCTATGTTCCAATTAATTCAAACTGCTAACAAAATCGGGATTCCTTGTGCTATTTGCGGTCAAGCACCAGTGCAGCATCCCGAATTAATCGACTGTTTAGTACGATGGGGAATTACTTCAATTTCTGTAAGCTTAGATGCAGTCGAGCGCACCTATAGTTACATTGCTCGTGCCGAACAGCGTTTACTTTTAGAAGCTGCCAGAAAAGAAATTAACAATTAAACAAGTAGTCAACCAGCGAATATTAATTGTTAATCTTACTAATTACTGAGAAACTTGAGATTCATGATTAGCCGTTTCTTCATCAATATCGATAGATGTTTTTAGATTACTTTTGAGCATGATTCCTAAACTGACTTGTTTCATCAGCCAATACAAACCAGTAATCACTACAAAAGTAATTAAAGTAATTATGAAGGGGCGTTTCTCGGTTAAATCATCTACTATGCTGCCAGCAACATTATCCAATTCCGTCACTAAATCCCAGCTATTAAATCGGAGAAATCTACCTAAATAAATTCCAATTGCACTTAAGGCATGAATTCCTAACTCAACCGCCGGAATTAATTTACCCCATCCTTGTTTTTGCAAGTATTGGCCTAAATTAATTAAAGATAGAACATAAGCTTCAAAACCTACAATGATGAACAATAAATACTGGGGGATCAGAACTAGGGTAATTATCCAGACTGAATAGCCCGCTTGAATATCTTCAATTAAGTGAATGATATCGGTTAAAACATAGGGAGCATTGGGCAAAAAAGCGATAAAAACTAAGAATCCCAGCCACCAGAAAAAAGAACGGGATTTGGGAGTGCGTAACAGCCACAGATCTAATACGATCAAAACTAAAGTAATTGCCCAAACTACATAATTGGTGATATTATCGCGGATGAAACGAATTACATACTGAAAAATAAACGGTGCTTTTGGCAAGAAAGTAGCTAAAAGCACCAAAGGAATCCACCACCAGTAAGTACGCGATCGAGGTTTGCAAAATAGCCAAATACTCAAAGCAAACGGCAATAAGGCTAAGAAGGAATTCCAAGCCATCCAGCCGCTATTTTTGACGATAAGTTCCCAAACTAAGGAAATTGAATTTGTTTGATTTGAGATCATAAATACCTCTTTATGAAGAGTAAATGATGAAGGATAAAGGCTGAAGGGTTAAATTTCACCATTGTCTGTTGGTTCTCCATCTCCTTGTCAGCCTAAACCTGCTTTTTTAAATGGGTAGCAGCTTACCTACTACCCACTAACCACTACCCACTACATCTAGACTAAACACTTTGTCGGAGAGGAATTTCGATTTGTAACTCAGTGCCTTTTCCTGGTTCTGACAGACATTTTAGCTGGCCTCTATGATGTTCGACAATAATTTGGTAGCTAATGGAAAGTCCTAATCCCGTACCTCTTCCAACTGGCTTGGTAGTAAAAAAAGGATCGAAAATGCGAGCTTTGATATCCTTGGTCATTCCCATACCAGTATCGCTGATTTTAATTAGCACTCTCTCAGATTTCAGCA
This sequence comes from Leptolyngbyaceae cyanobacterium, assembly GCA_036703985.1. GTDB lineage: Bacteria > Cyanobacteriota > Cyanobacteriia > Cyanobacteriales > Aerosakkonemataceae > DATNQN01. The sequence continues at coordinate 36,856 of DATNQN010000105.1, read as the reverse complement.
TTTGAGTTTGGATGGTAATTACCCCTGATTGCTTTTTTGATTCTGGTACAGCTTCAATTGCATCGATCGCATTAACTAATAGATTCATAAATACTTGATTTAACTCTCCAGGGTAACATTCTATTAGGGGTAATTTTTCATATAATTTGACTATGTTAATACTACTATTGCCTTGAAAACCTTTCAGACGCTGTTGTAACAGTAATAACGTACTTTCAATGCCGTCATGAATGTCTACTGGTTTCATTTGTGCTTCGTCAAGGCGAGAAAAATTGCGTAAAGATAAAACAATTTGCCGGATGCGATCGGCCCCTGCCTGCATGGAAGTTAAAATTTTTGGTAGGTCAATTTTGATGAATTCTAAATCAATATCTTCGACGTAATCTTCGATCCGATCGCTATTGTTTTGATATTCTTCTTGGTATAGTTCTATTAAATCAAACAAAGCTTTGCTATATTCGCGGGTATGGCTGAGGTTACCATAAATAAAGTTAACGGGATTGTTTATTTCATGAGCGATCCCAGCTACTAAGTTTCCTAAAGAAGACATTTTTTCAGATTGAATTAGCTGCTGTTGTGTTTCCTGGAGCGTTTTCAGGGAAGCGGCTAATTCTTGGTTTTTGATCTGTAATTCTTCTGTTCTTTCCCGCACTTTCCGATCTAAGTTATGGGCTAGTTCCATTAATCTGGATTCCGATTCTACCAATGCTTGTTCTATTCGTTTTTGTTTGGTAATGTCTTGTACAGTTCCGGTAATGTTAATTGCTTTACCGGCTTGATTTAGAATAATTTCTGCTTGTTCTCGCACGATTCTTTCTTCCCCATCCGGACGAATGATGCGATAGTTAATCGCGTAACATTTTTGGTATTTTAAAGCTTCTTTGACAGACTGTTTAACCGAATAATAATCTTCTGGATGCACTATTTTAAAAAAAGATTGTTGGTTGGGCGTAAATGCTTGGGGAGCGTATCCTAAAATCCGATAAAATTCGTCAGACCAAGATAATTGTTGTTTGATTAAATCAAAGTTCCAACTGCCTAAATGGGCGATCCGCTGTGCTTCTGATAGACTGGCTTGGCTGGATCGCAAAGATTCTTCTACTTGTTGGCGTTCGGCAACCGAGGCACCTAAAAGTAGGGCAGTGACGCTAATAACTAGGATGAAAACTTGCAGATAAAGAATCGCGTTAGTTGGATTAGTATTATGGTGTAAAAAAGGGCCAATGCCTTGTGCGGCTCCCCAAAAAGCAATTCCAGATACGATGAAAATGGCTAGGACGGTTCCCCTTTGTGCGAATCGAAAGGCGATCCAAATGATTAGCGGTAAAGGTAAATATTCGAGGGGATAATTTGCGATCGCAGTTCCTTTAAGAGATGTAAATACTACCCAACTCACGATCGTCAATAAAATCAGTAATATTCCTCCATCTACGTACCTTTGTGGTTGCTGGCGAATCTCAGACCAATAGGAACGTGCGGTTTGATTTTGGCTACACCAAATCAATAATAGTGGCATGACGATCAAAACACCCATGCCATCTCCTACCCACCAATTCCACCAAGCTGTACCAAAATTACTCCAAGGCTGAATTTGACTGTAACAAAGTAGAGATACGCCTAGAGTAGGGCCGATCGTAGTTGACAAAATTGCCGAGACAGTAACTAATTTCAGGACATCTTGAGGATGCTCCAAATATGGTTTGACGCCCCAGCGCCGCAGCAGCATCACACCGACGATCGCTTGCAAGCTGGCGATCGCACCCATAGCTATTGCGACTTTGCTCGGAAAACCGATCGATAAAGAAATTAAGAAATCCCCCAGCATTACACCGGGAAACATTCGCAGTCCGAAAAGAAAAAGTACAGCTTGACTAATTCCGGCTGGCGGATAAAGCAGCGTTACCTGCGGTATCATACTGGGCATCAATAATGCCAATTTTCCTGTCATACCGTAGATCGCCGCCAGTGTTACAACCGTGACTGAGTACCGCCAAAAGTTTATTGGCATTTTCCCGATCCTGGGCAGTTTGAGAGAAAAGATGCACATTGACAAAATAAATTTGGCTATAGGCTAGAAGCTGGAAGCTAAGGGAGCTATCTATATCTATCTTTCCCAATACTCCCTGCTCTGATTCCGTGTCGATTAAGAAAATTATCGGTAAGTCTCAGATTGAGAGCAGTGATTTTCATCAGACTCTCCGGTTAATTTAAGTAAACTGAATTCTTGTTTCTGTTTTGCCAAATGCACTACTGGTAGAGTAGCAGATGCGATCGTCCTTTAGCGAAACCGAATCGGAATCATCATCTGGAAAGTAGTCCCTTCACCTAATTTAGAAATGCACTCAAGCTTTCCTCGATGTTTTTCCACGATAATTTGATAACTAACAGACAATCCCAAGCCAGTACCTTTGCCCACATCTTTAGTCGTGAAAAACGGATCGAAAATACGTGTTATTACCTCCTTCGTCATGCCAATTCCATTATCGTAAATTTCGATCTTCACCATTTCTTGGTCGAGCAAGCCAGTGGAAATTTTAATTATTCCCGGCTCGGCTTTTTGTCTTTCATAAAAGATTTCTTCGTGCTTTTGCTCGATCGCATCAATTGCATTATTAATAATATTGATAAATACCTGATTTAATTGACCGGCATAGCAATCCACTAATGGTAATTTAGCAAAGTCTTTAATTACTTCGATCGCTGGAAAATTTTCCTGTCCTTTCAGCCGATTTTGTAAAATCAATAAAGTACTTTCAATTCCTTCATGAATATCGACGGGCTTGGTTTCCGATTCATCCAGTCGCGAGAAATTTCGCAGGGATATTACTATATCGCGGATGCGTTCCGTTCCTCCTCTCATCGAAGAAATTATTTTGACAAGATCCTCTTTTAAAAATGGTAAGTCTATTTCTGCAATTAGTTCTTTGATTTCCCGATCGCGATCGGGACTTTCTCCTTGGTAAATATCAATTAAATCCAATAATTGCTGGGTATATTCGTTAACATAATTTAAATTAGCATAAATAAAGTTAACTGGATTGTTAATTTCATGGGCAATGCCCGCCACTAATTGCCCCAGACTAGACATTTTTTCAGCTTGAATTAATTGTTGTTGCGTTTGTTGTAAATTCCGAAAAGATGTGGCCAACTCTTGATTTTTTTGTTCTAACTCAGAGGTTCTTTCTTGAACTTTTAACTCAAGAGTTTGGGCGAGTTCGCGAAATCGGTTTTCTGACTGACTTCGTTCGTTGACAGTCGCTGCCAATAGCAAACCCGTCAGTGCTTCAATACCGATAAAAGCTTGTAAATAGAGAATAGTGTTGTTGATATTATCATGATTTTGTTGTGAAAAGGGACTTTGACTGTGGACGATTCCCCAAAGTCCAATACAAGAAATCAAAAAATTGGCGAGGGTAGTTCCTGGTTGTCCGAATCGAAAGGCCGCCCAAATCAAAAAAGGAAATGGTAGATATTCTAAGGGATAATTAGCCATATCATTGCTAATTTCTAACCCAAAGATTATCCAACTAGCAATTATCAATAAGCATAACCAAAGAAGAAATTCAATAGTCTTTGATGGATATTTTTTAAGTTTTATATAATTAGGTAACTTTTCGATGGGAGATTGTTGAGGATGATTATTACACGCAAAAATTGCGGTACTCCATACTAATAAAAATGGTGTGATGATTAAAATTGCGATCGCATCTCCCAAACACCAATTCCACCATTTTTCACCGAACTCTCCCCAAGATAGCGTACCGATCGCGCTACTAAATGTAACAGCCAGAGTAGCACCGAATAAAGAAGATAATGGCCCTGCCACCGTTACCAGACCCAAAACATCTCGCAAGCGATTTAAAGCGGGATGAAACGAAAAGCGGCGGAGTAATTTTAGTGCCAGGAGAGTTTGTAGGGTAACGATAATGGCGATGCCAGAAGAAATCGTCCAAGACCAGCCATGAACTAAATGTAAAACAAGATGACCTAATACTATACCAGGCCATATCTGCCACCCAAATAATGCGAGTGCCGCTAGGTTGATTCCGGTTGGTGGCCAAATCGGAACAACCTCTCTGTCTATGCCGGGAATTAAAGTGATTAAATGTCCGCTGAGGAAATAAGAAACCGCTAGTAAGCTAACTGCGATCGAATAACGCCAAGACTTGATGGGAATTCCGATCATAAGTAATTCTACCAATTGGGGTTTTGCCATCCACACCCGCACCCACATCACTGATAGTACCTCTTCACCAGAAAACCGCAGACGAGTTCTAGACTGGTAGAAAGAAATTGTCAGTAGATCCGATCGGAAGGAACGATTATAGCAGTGAACAATTCTATTCAAGACCAATTGCAGACAACCATTGCACCTTATCGCGATCGCGTTGATTATTTAGAGATCAGATTAGAACAAAGCGAATCAACCGCGATCGCCTTTCGTGGCCCCCAACTAGATGCAGTCGATCGCAATTTTAACTTGGCTGGTGGGATTCGCGCTTGTCACCAAGGCGGCTGGAGTTTCGTTACTTTCAATGGATTAGCAGAATTAAAAGACCGCATCGAAGAAGCAATTTCTCAAGCAAAACTGGTTGGCAAAGAAAGTACGGTTTTAGCAGAAATCGAGCCTATTCAAGATTATGTAGCTGTAGAATTAGCTCGCGATCCCAGGGGAGTTTCTCTAGCGGATAAACGCCAACTCATCCAAGAATACAATCAAATTTTACTAGAATTCGATCCGCGAATTCAAACTACTTCCGTCAGTTATCGCGATCGCTTTGGCGTTAATTACTTTGTCAACTCCCTCGGTACTTGCATTGCCCAAGAAAGGCTGGACATTCAAGCTGGTTTTGGTGCGATCGCGCGCGGTGAAAACGGTTTAGTTCGTCAAGGCTACGAATCTTTCCATTCGCGTTCCGACTACGGCGCTTTAATCGGTATTGAAGAAAGAGTCAGAGGCGCTGCCCAAAGAGCGATCCGTCAGCTAGAAGCCAAATCGGTCAAAGGCGGTCAATACACCGTCGTGTTAGACCCATATCTATCTGGAGTCTTCATTCACGAAGCATTCGGTCATCTCTCAGAAGCCGATTTCGTGTACGAAAATCCTCGAATGCAAGAGTTACTTACTCTCGGCAAACCTTTAGCAATCGAACAACTAAACGTAGTAGATGATGCCACGATTCCCGGATTACCGGGTTCTCTTAAATATGATGATGAAGGAGTCCCCGGTCAACGCAAATATTTAATTAAAAATGGCATCCTCACCCAACGACTCCATAGCCGAGAAACTGCTGGCAAACTGCAAGAATCGCCAACCGGAAATGCCCGTGCAATTAATGCTACTCATCCTCCGATCGTGCGGATGACTAACACTGCCATTGAAGCTGGCGAATACTCTTTTGAAGAAATGATATCCGATATCGAAGAAGGAGTTTATGCCGTGCGGATGATCGGCGGACAAACTAACGGAGAAATGTTTACTTTTTCTGCTGCCGAAGGTTACATGATTCGCAACGGCAAAATTGCCGAACCAGTTAGCGATGTCACCCTCACCGGTAATGTTTTCCAAACATTAAAAGATATCAAAGCAATTGGTAACGATTCAGTATATCTCAATGGTGGCTGTGGCAAAGGCGGACAAATGCCCCTACCAGTCAGCGTCGGTGGGCCACATATCCGGATTGAAAATGTAGTGGTGGGAGGACGTTAGGGGGCAGGGGGCAGGGGGAAAGGGAAAGGGAAAGGGAAAGGGAACAGGAAAATCTGTTAACTCTAACTCCTGACTTCTGACTCCTGAATTCTGACTTCATCCTTCATCCTTCTCCAAAACGAATTAGGGTGAGCATTGCCCACCCTAACTTAAAACTTTTGTTAAAAACTTGTTAAATCTGTCTCATTTCTGCTTCTAGCATCCGAACCAAGTTTTCGTCGCCCTTAGATCTAGCTACTTCTAAGCGGTGTTCTAGTCTGCGTTGGATGTTAGCGCGATGGACATCAGCAGTTCTTTGTAGGTCGTCGCGGCGAATTTTGCTCATAGTGGACTCTTTTTTTTATTTTCTTATGCTTTCTCTTTTCATTATAGCTGAAAACAAAAAACTGTATCTAAATTTACAGAAAATTTATGTTGGCCTTAGAAGCCGGGAACCGGGCATTGGGTAGGGAGAAAGAGAAAGAAAGCGGAACCAGAAAATTTGTGAGTTCTGACTCCTGACGGGCGAGAATTCTGCTTTTTACCTGCTGACAGCTTTACATAATTTTATAAAAAACAAAATTCCCGATTATACAACACAAGCACGTAATAAAAAAGTGTTTGGCACGATCGGGATAAAATTTTATGTCTTTTAAATTCAAAATATTATCAATTGACGGCGGCGGGATTCGGGGAATTATCCCGGCAATAATTTTGGCTGAAATTGAAAAACGCACGGGAAAGCGGATTTACGAAATGTTTGATTTAATTGCGGGAACCTCCACTGGAGGCATCTTAGCATTAGGTCTGACCAAGCCAAATCCGTTGAATCCGAAGGAACCTGATTATACGGCTGAAGATGCGATCGATTTTTATCGCAAAGAGGGTAAGCGGATCTTTTACGAACCATTGATGGAAAGATTCACCAAAACCGACGATATGATCCGACCAAAATATGCTTCGGAAGGTAGAGAGCAAGTTTTAGAAGAATACTTCAGAGATACCACTCTCAAGAAGTCGCTCAAACCAGTTTTCCTCACCAGCTATGACATTGAATTGCGGATGCCGATTTTCTTTGTCAGCAATCAGGAGTCAGAAAAAAAAGGAGAAAATTTCTGCAAAGTTTGTCATGGTTTTACCATGAAACAAGCAGCAATGGCTACTTCTGCTGCTCCCTCTATCTTCGAGCCGTATCATCTTCCTACGATTCAAACAAAAAGCGGTTTTTATACCTTAGTAGATGGAGGCGTATTTGCTACTAATCCTACTTCCCTAGCCATCATGGAAGCCATAATCGATGCTAGGGAAGCAGGAGAAAAACTGAATCTAGATGAAATTTTAGTAGTTTCTCTAGGTACGGGTTCTCTCACGCGGAAATTCGCATACGATCGCGCTAAAAATTGGGGTTTAATTGGATGGGTAGAACCGTTAATGAATATCCTGATGGATAGTACTGGCGAATCTGTAGCTAATCAACTCGAACAATTATTACCGCAAGTTCAAGGTTATCCCAAACAATATTATCGCTTTCAAGCTCCCTTGAATGAAGCTAACGACGATATGGATGATGCAAGTGACGAAAATCTCCGATTACTCGAAGAGTTGGCTAATCAAATCATGGCAGAAAGAGAGCGTGACTTGGATAATTTGTGTCAACAACTAATTAAGCAAGTACAGTTGGTTTAAAGGGGAAAATTCAGAATTTAGGAGTCAGGAAAAATTAGAGATTTTGATTTATATTACAGCAGATTTCAGTTACGTGAGGGATAGGGTAGAAACCCGGTTTCTTTAAGAAACCGGGTTTCTGTTAGCAGGTATGTGTACCTAATTCACAACGATCGCAATTGCCATTAAAGAATTAAAAAAATTTATCAGGAAGTGGCTACAATGGCGCTAAACTCTTATGACGAAGCAGCCCTGAGAGTCAACCTGATAGCCCCTGATGAAATTAGCCGATATCCTCAAAGACTCAAATTACAAGCTGTCGCAGTTTGCGATCGCAGAAATTGAGCAGTTAGAGCAGACGATTACCCTTAAGGCAAGCAAAAACGGTGAGGTTCCTTATACCGTTTGTTTGGTGCGCCAAAAGGCGATTAAGTTAACACCAGAGGAGGCAATCCGGCAATTATATTTACAGGTATTAACAAATCGCTTGCACTATCCCCTCAGCCGCATTCAGGTTGAGTATGGGGTGAACTTTGGGCGCGAGGTAAAACGGGCAGACATCGTGGTGATGGACAAAGACCGTCCCAATTTTTGCTGAAAATAGAATGCAAGAACTTGGAATGTTAATTAAATCAAAAGTCGAGGATTTTTATCAAGCTGAACTAAAATCCAAACAATTGCTAGAAATTGCTAAAACAGGAGTAGAACGGGCGATAGAAACTGATGAAGCGACAGCCACAACTTGGATAAACCAGCAACTTGAAGCTATTGGTATTAATTTTTAATGGAAGCATAATGTCTGAAATTACCCTAAACCCAGAACAACTTAAGGAAATCTTGAAAAGCGCGATCGCAGAAGGTGAAACCAGTGAACTAGCTAGCCGCGACTCCATCTTTCAACTTTTGGAGCCGAAATCGTGAAACTGCTACCACTTAAATCATCTGGGAGTAATCATGAAAGCACTTAAAAGTTATGGCAACGATTAACGATCAGGGACAACTAGCTTTAGATCATCCACTTTTAACTGATAAAAATAGCCGAGTAGAAGTTATTGTGCTAATCCCTGAAGAAGAAGTTCTGGATGATCAATCTCAAGCAGAAGTCTTAGCAGATTTTCGGCAAGCTTGGCACGAAGCCATGACTGGGCAAACTATCCCAGTAGCTCAACTTTGGGAAGGTCTTAAAAATGGTTGATCGGCCTTTGATTTAACTTAAAACCTTGGAGGTAGAACTGACATGATTGCTCAAACCGAGACAAAACATTACACAATTGATGAATATCTAGAACTCGAAATTGCCTCAGAAACACGCAACGAATATTGCAATGGAGAAATCATTCCAATGACTGGTGGCACACCCAACCACAACGATATTGCAGGAAACTTGTATATTTTGCTTAAATCTGCCCTAAAAGGGAAAGACTACCGGACTTTCTATGTCGATCAACGACTTTGGATTCCCAGTGTCAGCCTATATACCTATCCCGATGTGATGGTTCTGCCCAAACCTTTAGAACTTCAAACTGGACGCAAAGATACCGTCGTAAACCCTTGCTTTATCGCTGAAGTGTTGTCTAAGTCCACCCAAAACTATGACCGGGGTGAGAAATTTGTTGCTTATCGTACAATTCCCACTTTCCGAGAATATTTGCTGATCGATCAATACCGTATACACGTTGAGCATCATGTCAAAACAGCCGCTCATCAGTGGCTATTTTCAGAATATGACGACCCAACTTTCACCCTTTCTTTAAGTACCTTTGAGTTGACAATTCAAATTGCAGAACTCTACGAAAATATCGATTTTTCAAATGTTTGAGTTGAATGGCTAAAACAGGAGTAGAACTGGCGATCGAGACTGATGAAGAAACAGCAACAACTTGGATCAACCAGCAACTTAAAGTTTTGGAGGTAGAACTGACATGATTGCTCAACCTGAGACAAAACACTACACCGTTGATGAATATCTAGAACTCGAAATTGCCTCAGAAACACGCAGCGAATATTGCAATGGAGAAATTGTCCCTATGACGGGTGGAACACCAGACCATAATGATATTGCCAGCAACCTTGTGGCTATCCTGAAAGCAGCATTGCGGGGAAAGCCCTACCGTGTATTTATCCTGGATCAGCGACTTTGGATTCCTGATCGCAAGCTTTACACCTACCCGGATGTGATGGTTGTCCCCCGTCCACTCGAACGACAACAGGGACGAACTGATACGATTACTAACCCTGTAATGATCGCTGAAGTGCTTTCAAAATCAACTAAAAGCTACGATCGGGATGAAAAGTTTTCAGCTTATCGCACCATTCCAACATTTCAAGAATATTTATTGATCGATCAATATACTGTTCATGCCGAGCAATACTCCAAAACAGACTCCCACAAATGGATCTTTACTGAATATGACGATGCAGAATCGACTATTTCACTTTTATCAATTCCTTTTGAAATTCGTTTAGCAGATATTTATGAAGGTGTTGAATTTGACCAATAGTGGAAATTGCCAAAACAAATGATGTACTCACTAGTAGAAATGTGTTTTTGTAATTTTTTCTAATATGAAAAAATGAACCAAAACAAGATTATTACTCTTTTAACAGACTTTGGTTTGAGGGATGTTTATGTAGGGGTGATGAAAGGGGTAATTGCTCAAATCAATCCCTCTTTAAATGTTATCGATCTGACTCATGAAATCCCACCCCAAAGTATTGCGGCGGGTCGATTTTGTTTAATGAGTGCTTATTCTTATTTTCCTGAAGGAACAGTGCATATTGCTGTTGTCGATCCAGGGGTAGGGAGTAGTAGGCGGGGAGTTGCGATCGCATTTGCAGCAGGTTTCTTAGTTGGGCCAGATAATGGCCTGTTTAGTGGTATTTTAAATCAAAGTTCTGCGATCGCAGCAGTTGAATTAACCAACCCTCAATACTGGCGCACCCCAACACCTAGTAATACTTTTCACGGACGCGATATTTTTGCACCCGTAGGCGCACATCTTGCTAGCGGTGTTGCTTTAGCAGAATTGGGAAAACCAATCGATCCAGCTACATTGGTGCAGTTTCCGATTAGGGAATGTACAGAAACAGAAGATGGCTTAATTGGAGTAATTCAATATGTCGATCGCTTTGGCAATTTAATTACTAATATACCAGGGAATCTCGTTCAAGGTAAAAATTGGTTTATCGAAATATCCGATTTTACGATATCAGGAAATACCACATACAGCGATCGTGAAGTTGGTAGTTTGTTAGCTTTAGTTGCCAGTCACGGTTGGGTAGAAATTGCCGTCAACAATGGCAATGCTCAATCTATTTTACAGGTAGATTGGGGAAGCGAAGTAAAAGTGTTGTTCAATTAAATCAAAATACAATATTCAAAGCTAAATAAATGGGGTGGTGCGTTACGCTATGGCTAACGCACCCTACAAATAGCCTTCTTAAATCGAGGGATCGACTGGTACAGCACAAGCATCTTTATTATCAAAATTTTGTACTCGATCGGTCCATCCCGTTTGTCCTTGCCGATTTCTAATTTGCACCCACCAAGTACTAGTTGTGCGAGGAATATTACTGCCTGCACCTGCCGAACCGGGTTTATTGGCTTCCATTACATCTATAGCACTAATAATGATAAATTTACCTTTAAACCAAGCTTTATAAGAGCCTTCTCCTTGAGAAGTTAAAAGATAAACAATATCACCTGGTCTAGCTTGAATATTTCTAGCAGTATTAGTACCTCTCGCATTGCTATAATCTTTAATTGTAATCGGTCTAGTGATTCTAATTTCTCCTGCTTTGGTAGTAATTACTACTCCGGTAACGCCGCGAACTCGCTCTCTTGGGTTAACTGTGAAAACCACTGGTGAGTTATTATTACGAGTGCGATGAATAGGAGTAGTTTTATTTACTAACCATTCACTATAAGTGCAACATTCAAATGGACAAGCACCCGGATCTTCATAAGGAAGGGGAGGGCGGTTTTGGGCAAAGGCGATCGCAGGAATTAAAATCGCAATCAGCAAAGCTAACAACCAAGATGGTTTTAATATTCGTCGAAGCATGGTATTTTATACTCAGTATTAAATTAATTTGCTCTTAATTTAATCAAATTGACTTAGATGAATTCCGGGATGTTCCTTAAATAAGTTAAAATGAATTTAATATAGCTGACCCTGTTAGATTAAATTAAAGGGAAAATGGCAGTTCGTTAAATTGGCAGAAAAAATCAATTTTATTTTACTCAGCAAGGGGAGAAACTGATGACTCAAATCAAGCAAGCCGAACCAGAAGTTTATCAAGGGCAATTTGGAGAATATACTATTACACAGAGCGATCGCACTGGCGTCATTATATACCGGGCTGGCTTAATGGTTGCAGCTTTGAGTTTTGCGATCGCCAGTTGGTTAGTATTATCGCAAGGCAATAACCCAACTATTTTAAATATAGTAACAGTGTTATATGCTGCTTTCTGTCTGTCCTTGGGAGTTAGTTTAGCCACCATTCATATTTATCTAGCACCTTTGCACAAACTATTGCAAATCTTTTGGGGAATAGGTGTGATAGCTTCGGTTGTGTTCGCGTTCCAAAGTAGTCAGCCATTAGCTTTATATATTTATCAACATCCCCTCACCCTATTGGGAGTTGGTTTTATTTTTGCGGCGCTGACTGGCATTTACTTTAAAGAAGCATTTTGTTTTAACAGATTGGAAACCAAAGTATTAACCCCGCTAGTTCCTTTACTGCTGCTAGGAAATTTAGCTGGTATACTTCCTGTCGGTTCGCAACAAATTTTACTGGTAATTTGGGCGATTTTCTTTGTGATGTTTGCTGTACGAAAAGTCCTGCAACCAATCACACCGGATATCGGGGATAAGTCGGTATTTGAATATCTGAAAAAACAACGTTCAGCCAGTGCTTAGAATCGTTAAAAATCCTCTTTTATCTGCGTTCATCTGCGTTCATCTGCGGTAAAAATTAACCCATGATTCTCACAAACAATTTTTCAACCGATGCAATATAAGGATTTTTTACCACAGATGTCCACAGATAAACACAGATGTAGGCGATAGCCTTGCCGTAGGCTACACAGATAAAGTTTTACATCTTTGTTTTAATTAAAATCAAAAAGGAGTAATTTAAAGAATTGCTAGAAGAACGGGTATTTTGGTTAGCTTGGACGCAAATTTCAGGAGTTGGCCCTATTTTGTTGAAGCGGCTGCTACAGCATTTTGGCAGTTTAGCAGCAGCGTGGGAAGCTACTCCTGCACACTTGAAAGAAGTAGAGGGTTTTGGCGCTAAAACTGTCCAGTCGGTAGTGGAAAAGCGAAATCAAATTGACCCAGAAAAATTCTTCTTACAACATCAACAGAAAAACCCTTTTTTTTGGACGCCAGCAGATCCAGAATATCCCCGTTTGCTATTAGAAATTCCCAACGCGCCACCAGTAATTTACTATCGCGGGAAGGTGCAACTTGAAGAAAATCAAGGTATTACGCCAACGGTGGGAATTGTCGGGACTCGCCAACCTTCGGAATATGGTATTCGTTGGACGCGCAAAATTAGCGCCGCATTAGCTAAACAGGGATTTACGATCGTTTCTGGGATGGCGGATGGAATTGATACGGAAGCACATCGCGCTTGTTTAGAAGTGGGTGGAAGAACGATCGCAGTTTTTGGTACAGGCGTTGATGTAATTTATCCCCCAAAAAATCGCCATTTATACGAACAAATTCAACAAAATGGCATAGTAGTTAGCGAATATGCAGCGGGAACGCCCCCCGATCGCACTCGCTTTCCTGCCCGTAATCGTATTATTGCAGGTTTGAGCCGCGCCGTGTTAGTCATGGAAGCACCGAAAAAATCCGGCGCGTTAATTACTGCGGATGTGGCAAAAGATTTTAGTCGCCAAGTATATGCTTTGAGTGCGCGTAATGATGATTACAATTTTCACGGTTGTTTAAATTTAATTAGTGAAGGCGCAAAACCAATTCCGATCGAATTAGACGAACTATTACAAATGTTAGGCGCAACTCCCACTCAAGAAACAGAAAGTTTTGCATCTTTGCCTTTATTTAATCAACAACCTCAAGTTTCTAATCAACCACCTATCCCAGATTTAGAACCGGAATTAAAACAAGTTTTTCAGGCAGTTTCTTCTGAAGCAATCCCATTTGATTTAATCGTCGAACAAGCCGGATTAGCAGCAGGTTCGGTTTCCAGTGCATTGTTACAACTAGAGTTAATGGGATTGGTAACTCAATTACCGGGAATGAGATATCAAAGATGTTGATTGTCGCTCTCTTCTTTGGTTTTAATTTCAATGCAAAATCCTAACGCATCAAGTAAAGATACAAATGTGTAAATTTCATTTGCAGCATTTTCCGACAACATTTTATCGATTTGCTGATGATATTGATTAGCTTTTTCTGAAATATTATTTATTTTTATATGGGCTTCAATGATATCTTGAATAACTGTCCGAAGTACTTTAGCATCGAATTCTTCGGCTTCTAAAGCTACACTAAGATAAGCAGCAGCTTCTTCGGAATCTGTTAGTGATTCAATTAGTCCATCTTTCCAGCTATCACTCGTCGGCATTTTCACTTCTTGCATTATAATCTCTCCAGTATTCAATCGCTTTCTTTATATCTTTTTCTTGAGTGCTTTTATCGCCACACCAAAGAAGAAGTATTATTATTGAACCAATTTGTCCAAAGTAGATTCGGTAGCCCGGTCCAAAATTAATTCTAAATTCACATACTCCTTCTCCAACAGACTTATAATCTCCTAAATTGCCAACACTGACTTGTCTAATCCTTTTATTTATCTTAGCTCTGGCTTTCCGATCCCGAAGAGAATCAACCCACTCGGAGAAAGGAACTCCGCCATCTGGTTTAACGTAACGCCGAATCTCCTTTGGTTGTCCTTCCATCAGTCAATCTTAACTGGTCAGCACTCTGATTGTATAGGCTAATGGGTATTGTAAATGTAGATTTACTAAATGTTTTTTTCGATGTAGAAAGCGTTGGTAAAAATATTTATACAATCTAATGATGTTCGATCGTTTCTCATCTGTTTATCCGCCAAACCTTAATAGTTTTATCTTCGCTTCCTCCTACTAAATTTGCTAAATCCGAACTAATAGCCACAGACCAAACTGCACCCTCATATTGTTTTATACTATCTTTCAATCTGCCCGTTTTTAAATCCCAAATATTTATTTTATTGTCATTACCACCACTGACAAAACTTTCTCCATCCGGTGAAACTGCCACCGATAAAACATGACGAAAATGACCAGTTAGCGAAAATTTTAATTGTCCGGTTTCCAAATCCCAAATGTTAATCCTATTATCACTACCTCCGCTCACTAAAGTTTTTCCATCTGGGCTAATATCGAGAGAACGAACTGCATCGATATGCCCAGTGAGGGTATTTTTTAGTTGTCCCGTCTTCAAATCCCAAATTTTAATGGTTTTGTCTTCACTTCCACTAACCAAAGTTTCCCCATCTGGGCTAATATCGAGACAGCGCACCCATTTAGAGTGTCCGGTGAGAGTAGTAATTAAAGCAGTATTCTGAAAGTTCCAAATTTTGATAGTATTATCACTACTACCACTAGCTAAGGTTTGGTTATCTGGGCTAAATGCGATCGCAAAAACAGAAGCGGAATGACCCAGTAAATCTTTTTTCAACTTTCCCGTCTTCAAATCCCAAAGTTTGAGTGTCCTATCTCCACCGCCACTAGCTAAAGTTTGGCCATCAGGACTAATCGCCACCGAGTTCACTGCATTCTTATGCCCCCTCAAAGTATTGACGAGCTTACCACTATTTAAATCCCAAATTTTAATACTTTTGTCATTACTGCCACTGACTAAAGTTTGGCTATCCGGACTAATCGCCAGAGCATAAATAGAAGCAGTATGTCCGATAAGATGATGAGCTAAACTAAATTGAGCATCCGCAAGACTAATACTTTGCTTTTCCCGATTATTTGTAGCATACCAAATTCCATATCCACCCAAACCTATTAAAAATCCTCCCAATCCTAACAAAAGAGCGTAACCACTTAAATTCAATAGTTTTTTCCAAGGAGAAAGGGTTATTCGATTTGAAGTTGGTACACTTTTGGTTGGCTGTTGGCAAGTTAAATAATTCAAAACCTCAGTACTAGATTGATAACGATTTTCTGCATCCTTTTGCAGTAACTTATCTATAACCTTTTTTAGTTCATCACTAATGGGTTGCTTTAGATGCTGCTGCCAATTCTGCACCCACTCATAGCCGCTATTAATAAATAAAAAATGGGGGTTAGTCTCAGTCAGCAATTGAAAGCAAGTGACAGCTAAACTATAGAGATCGCTCGCAGGGTAAGCCTCACCGCTTTGCATTTGTTCGATTGCTGCATATCCCAAAGTGCCGATGTGAGTACCGGGATTATTTATCGCCGTTGCCGTCAATTGTTTGGCAACTCCGAAATCAATTAATACTAATTTTTCATCACTGCGACGACGAATGATGTTTTCTGGTTTAATATCTCGATGAATGACATTTTGCTGATGTATAAACTTCAGCACTGGTAACAAATATAGTAACAATTCTCGAACCTTTCGTTCTTTAAAAGCTCCTTGTTTATCCAACTCTTGCAATAAATTTTCCCCTTCGATAAACTGCTGCACTAAATACAGACATTTATCTTCTTCAAAATAAGCATATAAAGTAGGAATTTGGGGATGTTCGCCTAATTGTTGCAGGCGTCTAGCTTCTTGTTGAAATAACTCGGTTGCCTTTTGCAGTGCTGCACTACCTTGAACTTTTGGTGCAAACTGTTTAATTACGCATTTCTCATTCAGTTTATCGACATCTTCCGCTAAAAAAGTTCTGCCAAAACCCCCAGCACCCAATCTTTGCATAATGCGATAACGGTTTCGCAGCAGTGGCGCTAATTTTGTACCGCAACTGCGGCAAAAACTTATGCCATCAGGGTTTTGAGGGTTTTGACAATCAGGATTGAGGCACCAAGTCATATTTTGGATCGAACTAACAGTAGGGTGCGTTATTCTGATTGTAGTTGTAGAAGCGAATATTTTAGGTCGCAGTCAGCCTCGCGAGATAACCGCTATTAACGGAATTAAATACAATATCAACGAAGTAGGTTCCCGCCCCCAGACTACTCGCAATCTCGGCATGGATGTATTCATTTGTACTGCCACTCGCCAACAACTCACCCGGATCGATCTGACCATTATTATTAGCGTCAGCATACAGATTAGCTGTCAGCGAATCGTTTCCAGCACCAAAAACAGACAAGTTGAAGTTGTTAATGGGATTAGTCAACACAAAGCGATAGAAAGCATCCCGGTCAGCAGTATCCGCCAAGTCCTCATGAGTATAAGTGCTGCCGCTGAGATTGCCTATATCTAAAGCAGTGGCGACTGTGTTACCAGCTTTGGGGCTCGCACTAATCTCCATATAGTAGTTATTGTTAAAAGTGGAGGAACCCGTGACTATATCCAGGTAGTAGCCCCCTTGCGGCAGCACCCGATCGATTCCTATGGTAGGAGTTATATGATAACCACCTGTAGAAGTTTGAGTTAGCAATTGTTCGCCAGGATCGATCTTTTGATTGTTGTTAATATCTGCAAACAACTTCACAGTAGTACTAAGCTCGCTGATTAGCCATAGGTTGAAATTGCTGGGCTTGTCCAGGTTGAAGTAATAATAATCCTCCTGATTGGAAGTGTTGAAAACGTTACTCAATCTGGCTTTGGCAACTAAGCTGCCTAGTTCGTAAGCACCTTTGACAGTGTTTCCAGGATCGAATGGAAGGCTGAGATAACCGGAACCAAAGCCCCCATCTGAAATTCCATAACCGAAGCGCCCCTCTGCAATCCCTTTGGTTAGGAAATGCTCCAGTGCTTTCTGATAATTGTTGCCGAAAGCTGCTTTTAAATCTGGGTAACTATCTAGGTAAAACCTGGGATTGAAAAATTCTGAGGCGGCGCGTCCTTCATTAATACCAAATTTTTGGTAGTGTTCGAGGAGTTGTTCGTTATTCAAATTGGCTTGCACCAAGTCTGGATTCACAGCTTTGTAATAAATCGGGTTATAGGTAACTGCTGCTCGGCGTCCCTCGGTTGCCCCAAATTGTTCTAAATGGTCAAAAAGTTGACGCTTGGTTGTTAAGCCTGCCTTTTTCAGGTCGGGATAACTAGCTGTATAGTAATTGAGTTCGACAAACTTAGAAAATTGACGCCCTTCGTTAATACCGAAAGTCAGAAAGTGTTGCCGTAATTGCTCGTTTGTGGTGAGTCCGGCTTGAGCTAGGTCTGGGTATAGAGAGCGATAAAAATTGGCATCGAAAATGCTGATAGTCATGGAGTTTCCTCCTGAAAAATCGAATAATACAGCATTCTCCGCTGTTATTTATTATACTGTATACCCCTGGTAAAAAAAAGATTTAGCGGTTGTTGCTTTTATTTATTATACTGCATAAAAGCCGAAATCGCTAGAAATTTGTCGCTCTGACCTTTTACTTCTAGTTTGACTTTATATATATCATTAAAATTGATTTTTAAATTACTTATTACTCGTCTTGAGAGGATTTTTGCTATTAGCTTGGAGTTTAAATACCAGGCAGTTCTTACAGCAGATTCCCGTTAGCTGAAGTACGGGATAGAAACCCGGTTTCTTGAAGAAACCGGGTTTCTGTTTCTATGTACCGCATTTACCTGGAAAGCGCTGAATTTAGATTGGTAGTTGTCAATCTAATCAATTAGCTGTTAGCTTTAGCTGGTTCAATTTTGTAAGTTCTATATTGCAAACTAAATTGAGCGATGATAATCCCAATTATAGCTAAAATTGCTGTGGGATAAAAAGCGAATGTGTAGCTACCAAATAAGTCTCGAATCTGGCCTGTTGCTAAGTTGCCTAATAACGCTCCTACGCCATAAGCTGTAAAGATTAACCCGTAATTTTTGGCGTAATTTTCTGGGTTGAATAGGCTGAGAGTGGTAGTAGGGGCAATCGCTAGCCAACCACCCAAACATAGCCAGAATAAAGCAAATGCTACTATATAAGTCAGCACTTGTCCTTCTTTGGCATGGAGCATCAAGATGGAAGCGATTAAAATTAAGATGTAAGAAATTATCGCTGCTCCTTTAGGTTGAAGTCGATCGGTTAGCCAACCAAATAAAGGTCGTCCTAAACCGTTAAATATGGCAAATAAGGAGACGGCAAACGCAGCTGTATTTCCATCTAGTTTGATAATTTCTTGGGCGACTGAACTAGAAATCCCGATGGCTGATAAGCCGACAAAAGTACCGATCGTATAGCAAATCCAAAGAGTATAAAATGTGGGCGATCGCAAAATATTTTCCGACCTGATTTCTAACCATTGTTTACTTGTAGCTGGCGGCTTCCAGCCTTTTGGTTGCCAGCCTTTTGGGGGTAATTTCAGAGTGGTGGAAATCGCTAAAACGATCAGTGTAAAGGTAACTCCTAGAATAATAAATGTAGGTAGTACTCCGTAAGCTGCGATCGCGCTTTTTGCCAAGGGAGCGGTAACCACAGGCGATAGCCCAAATCCAATCACGGTCAGTCCTACAGCTAATCCTTTCCGATCGGGAAACCATTTCGCCGCTACTGCGATCGGTACTCCATAGGCGATCCCGACACCCGCTCCCGCGATCGCTCCATAAGTAATCGTTAACGCCGTCAGCGAGGAAGCAAAACCAGACAGAACGTAACCAATTCCCATCACGATTCCGCCAAATGCCGTTATTTTACCCACCGCAACTTTATCGATGTAAAATCCCGCTACTGGCATTAATAGTGAGTAAAGGACTAACAAAACCATGAAAGGTAACAAACTCTGGGTGGCGCTAATGCCAAATAGTTCCTCTAACGGTTTGCGAAATATACTCCAAGAATAAACACTGCCAAGGCACAACAAAAGCAGCAATCCCAACAAAACAAAAATCCATCTACCTTTCTCTGCGGGCAGCCCAAACACTCGCAGCGATCGAACACTATCCATAAGACTGCCTTAATAATTCTCCTTTCTTTCTTTTACATCTTCCTAATGATATAAATACGAAAAAGTATAAATACTTAACACTTTAATTTTCGCTATAATTGTCAATACAAAGTTATTCATTGTAGAGATTGTTTGCTTTTACTCAAATTAACAATATCAGCATTTCATGACAAAATCGGTTTTTAGTTACTAATAAAAATTGATAATATTTTTCTATTCTAAATTTTATCATAATTTAATTAATTAGTATTTTTTACTTTATAAAATAGACTTCTATTTACTTTTAAGAAACCCTGACATTTACAAAAGCTTAACTCAGATCTTGCACCTTTCTCAACAAGACTTAAGAAACCGGGTTTCTCAACGAAAAATCAAGGCTTTTAGGTTTAAGTTTTTGCAAGAAACCCGGTTTCTGGCCTTGGTGCAAGATCTTAGTTAAGTTTGTATCCTGCGATCGCGACAAAAAGCGATTAACAATAGGGCTATTTCAGGCCAAATCATACTTAGGACAGAGGTAAGCGCTTTCTCGATCGTAAATCTTCGTTAAGGAGAGTCGGATTACCACTGAGTATAGGCCATGAGTTTCCAGTTAATCGGGCAAGCAAAACATCTACTACTGAGCGGACTGATTACTAGTATCAGTTTCTCAGCAATGCCAGTACAAGCACAAGTTTCCGATGCCAGGGTAAACGCAATGGTAGAAGCATTGCGGCAAGCTGCACCACCCAACAAAGCAAATGATGGGATGTACAGCCAATGGCAAGTTTTACCAGGCATCATTCCTAGCTGGACTAAGCAATGTTTGGGACGGGAACTCACCCCCGCTCAATTTGAGTCTGACGCTACAGCCGCACGCAATACGGTAGCCTGTATCGTGGGACGGGAGTTAAGCAAACAAATGACCGCCACTAATAACAATGAAACTGCATCTGTACGGAATGTGGCTTGTTGGTGGATGACTGGTAATGCCGCAGGTTGCAGTAGTGGCGCTACCGGGACTTACGTGCAAAGGGTAGTCGGTTTCTACCAGCAACCGGCGCGAGGGAATAATACTCCCAATCGGCAGTCGGCTTCTCCCCAGCGTTCCTCGGCAAATACTCAAGCTTCATCTGCATCGACAACAACATCTTCTTCTCCGGTTGTTTTAGTTTCCGATCGCCAGGTAACGGCAATGGTGGAAGCATTGCGGTTAGCAGCACCTCGCACGGCGACGCCGAATGATGGTCTTTACAGTCAATGGCAAGTTAAACCAGAAATCATCCCCAGTTGGTCTAAACAATGTATCGGACAAGAACTGACGCCGGCTCAATTTGAGACTGACTCTCAAGCGGCGCAAACCGTGATTTCCTGCATCATGCGTCGGGAGTTAAACAGGCAGTATAGCGCGACCAACCAAAACGAAATGGCTACCGTGCGTCAGACTGCTTGTTGGTGGATGACTGGTAATGCAACAGCCTGCAATGGTGGTGCAACTAGTGCTTACGTGCAAAGAGTGCTTAATCTTTATCAGCAACAGGCGCAAGGAAATAATAGTTCCGAACAACAGCCATCTGCTAGTCAACGCCAACCGGAAAATCGGCAAATTTCTGCATCTTCCTCAAATACTCAAGTTTCTGATGTTCAAGTGAATGCAGTAGTGGAAGCATTGCGGTTAGCTGTGGCAGGTAATCCTATTCCCGAAGGTTTGTACAGCCAATGGCAGGTAACGCCTGGTGTTATTCCCAGTTGGACTAAACAATGTATCGGACGATCGCTAACGCCTGCGGAATTTAGCGCTGATGCTCGAGCAGCGCGGAATACCGTAGCCTGTATCGTGCGGCGGGAGTTAAATAGGCAGTTTCAAGCTACTGGTGATGCGTCTTTGGCGGTGCAACGGGTGGCTGCTTGGTGGTTGACCGGCGATGCTAGTCAGTACGATCGCGATCGCGCTTCTGAATACAGCCAAAAAATTCTCAACCTGTACCAGCAACAAATTGCCAGAGCTAATTAATAACGAAAAGGGAAAAGATGAAGTCAAAATCCTCCTAATCAAAAAATTTTCTCTTTCCCTTTTCCCCTTTGCCTTTTCCATCAGCCTAAACATTAAATACCCGATAGCTAATTGCTAGAAATGTTGGGAATCTGTATCCTAAATTCAGTTCCGACTCCCACCTTAGAAAAACACTGCAAACTACCTTTGTGTTTTTCCACAATAATAGAATGGGCAATTGCCAACCCCATCCCCGTTCCTTTGCCAACCTCTTTAGTAGTAAAAAACGGGTCAAAAATGCGCTGTTTGACTTCTTTTGTCATGCCAATGCCGTTATCGGCGATTTTGATCGTCACGAAATCGCCGCTCGCTTCTGTATAAATGGAAATATTAGGATTTTTCCTAGCTTGTTCGTTGCCATTACTACTATTTTCCATTAATGCTTCTAAAGCATCGATCGCATTGGAAAAAATATTCATAAATACTTGATTTAACTGTCCTGCATAACATTCAATCAAAGGTAATTTTCCGTATGATTTGATTACTTTAATTGCAGGCTGATTTCCTTGTTGTTTTAAGCGATATTCTAAAATTAATAAAGTACTGTCAATGCTTTCGTGAATATCTATCGCTTTCATTTCCGATTCGTCCAGTCGCGAGAATATTCGCAAACTGCGAACGATATCTTTAATGCGACTGGCTCCTATTTTCATAGAAGATAATAATTTCGGTAGGTCTTCGATTAAGTAATTTAAATCTATTTGTTCGATTTTTTGGCGAATATTTGCGGTAGAATTGGGATATTCTCGACCGTATAATTCGAGCAGTTGAATGATTTGTTGAGAGTAGTCTTCAGCATGAACGATATTACCAAAAATAAAACTGACGGGATTATTAATTTCGTGAGCGATGCCAGCTACCATTTGACCTAAGCTGGACATTTTTTCTGCTTGAATGAGTTGAGCTTGGGTTTTTTTAAGTTGTTTTAAAGTTTGGGCAATTTCTTCGGAGTTCTCTTGGGCTAATTTGGCAGCAGTTCGACTTTGTTCGTAAAGTTCTGCTTGGCTAATCGCAATTGCCAATTGATTGCAAACGGCTTGGAGTAATTCTACTTCGTTATCTGTCCAATTTCTAATGTTTTGACAAGTTGCACAAGCAAGTACGCCTATAGTTCCGCTGGCACTTCTGATCACGAAATTTAATAAGGATTTACAGCCACCAAAATATTGCCAAAATTCTCGCTCATCGGTATTACTTACAGTTTCAACATTATCGATGCGGATTATTTCAGATTTGGCAAGGTTTGCGATCGCTGAAGCAGTCCGATCGTCAATGGTGTAGTTACCCAACATAGAGAATAAATCTTCATTTTTCGATTCGTGGACTCCTTGCAAAAATGGGGGGTTGGTTTCGGGAAAATACCATAAAAACGTACAGCGATCGATTTCTAGTAAATCGTGAATTTGGGCGACTGTGGTAGCTAAAATAGTGTCTAACTCTAAAGAAGCGCGAATTTGCCCGCACAGGTGGTTAATTAATTGCTCTCGCTGGGCGGTAGCAGCTACTACGGCTTCTGCTTGTTTGCGATCGCTAATATCCCTGGCAAAACCAACGGTGCCGATAATGTTGCCGTCGATATCGCGCCAAGGGCTTTTAGTCGTGAGGAATATTTTCCAAATGCCGTTTTCAGGTACGTTTTCTTCTGCGGTTTCCGCGATCCCTGTTTCCATAATCCGGCGCTCGGTTTGCCGAATATCCGATATCATTTCCGGCGGGAAAAATGCCGTATCGTCTTTGCCAATAATTTCTACTTTTGATTTACCTAAAATGCTGGCACATCTGACGTTCACTAGGGTATAGCGCCCTTGAATATCTTTGACGAAAATGGGATCGGTCGTGCTTTCGATAACACTTTTTAAAAGTTCGTTTCTTTCGATTAAAGTTTGTTCGGTTTGTTTGCGATCGCTAATATCTCTGGCTATTGCATAAATCAATCCTTCTTCTGGAAAAGGTACACAATTCCAAGCGATCCATTTGTATGAGCCATCTTGACAAAGATAGCGATTTTCCAATGAAACGAGCTTTTCACCCCTAGCAAGTTTGGCAACAGCTGCGATCGTAGCTTCTCGATCGTCTGGATGCACGAACTCGATGAAAGGTTTGCTTTTCAGTTCAGCTTGAGTGTAGCCACAAGTGACTTCCCAAGCAGGATTGAGGCACTTGAAATAACCGTTCGTATCGGCAATGCACAACAGATCGAGGGGTAGGGTGAAGAAGCGATCGCGTTCTTGTTCGGCACGTTTGCGATCGCTAATGTCTTTGTGCGTTCCCACCATCCGCAACGGGCGATCGTTTCGATCGCGTTCTACTACTTTGCCACTATCTAAAATCCACTGCCAACTACCAGATTGGGTGCGGAATCTGAATTCTACTTCATAACTCGGCGTAGTACCTTCTAAATGTGCATCGAGTACCGCCTTCATCTGGGGTAAATCTTCTGGATGCACCAAACCGATCGATGTATTGATGTTTCCCTCTAGTTCCCCTACACTGTAACCGCTCATACTTAGGAATTGCGGACTGAAATAAACTTCTCCAGTGACTATATTCCAGTCCCAAAGTCCGTTTTCGCTTGCTTCTAGTAGTAGTTGAAGTCGTTGTTGGATGTTTTGGCGATCGCTTTCTATGGTATTGAGAGAATAAGCGTTCCACCAAATCGGAATTGCAAACATCACCATATTGCCAATCGCCAAAATAGCGATCGCTTCTTCAACTCCGTACCATTCGTAGCGTTTTCCTGCCAGTATTAATAAGCTCAGAGCAGATGAAACGATTAGCAAGGTAGGAAATAGATAACGCAGCATCGCGCCACCGATGCGATCGCTGGTGAAAACCATCATCAATCCTTGCTGCGGACGAGCGCACAGAACTGCACTACACAGCAATATCAAGCCGATCGCCGTATGTAGCGCCATACTAGCGCCACCAATAGGAGTATAAAAAAATACGATTTTGTCAAGGTAGCCGAACGATCCTAGCAGGGCAGTTGCCAAGCCGATCGTTGCCAAAATTTGTGCTGTATAGTAAGCGCTGCCATACAGAAATAATAAAGCAAAACCAACTACAGTCAAGGTAACAGCCGTATTTAGCTCCATTCTGCCCGAAGCTAACGTCCTAACTGTTACTACCGAATCTTTGAATAAGAGGTTGTCGATCCCGAAATTCCAGCCAAAACCGTATTCTAAAATCGTCAGTATGCCAATGATAATAACGGTAACCGCTAATACTTTGCCCCGTAAAAGCTTTCTCTTTTCCAGTTCGGCTTGGTAGTAGCCGAACTCCCAAAGGGACGCACCGCTGGCAATTAAGCAAAAAGCAGTGTTGGCTTTCATCGTCACTAATCCCGGCCATACACTCTTGAAATGTGCGATGTCAAACAGCCAACCAATGAAAACAAGAATACCGATCGCGACAACGCCTATGCTGGCTATGTGAGAAAAAACTTGCAGCCTACTGACTGTATTTGTCTTGCGAGTGCTTTCGGTTTCAGAAATAGCAATCGTCATCTTTAATTTTTTTATAAATGGTTAATTTTTATTATTTTATGGTATTGTTATATATCTTTTGATAGCTTTTGTAACTAAACAATACTTTATACCAAATTCGGGTCTACTACCCCTTTTCCCCAAAAATAACCGGGGTAATAGAAGCGGATTTGGTATTAAACGCAAGTTGCTAGTTATTAATTTTTTCTGTTCCCCCCACTTCCCCATCAGCCTGAATATTCAAATTAAATGCCTAGTAGCTCAATAATCACCATCAAATTTTGCCTGAATCATCAAAAACCCAGTTTTTAAACAAACTGGGTTTCTAAGCTAACAAATATCTTTATTTGCCAAATATTTAAAGCTTAATTCTTGCTTAAGAACTAGCCATAAATTTTTCAAAATTTGGTATTTCTATCCATTTGGCAGTATCGTTGGATTGATGAACTAAATCCATCAATAATTGGGAGTAAACACCTTCACGTAAAGAAGGTGTTATTTCTTTTCCCGCATCAATTCCTTGCACCCATTGGTCAACTACTCGCATAAAGGGTGCAATTCTGCCATCTGCATAAGTTTTGGGAAAATGCAAGCGATCGGGAATTTCCACTTCTGTTAAAGTTTTGCCGACGGGTGCGGCTAAAAGACGAAAACCATGTACGTAATCTTTTTGGTTATCGCTACCTAAAATTAACGTACCGCGATCGCCATACACTTCTACCCAATGTCCTCGTCCTTGATAAGTCACCGAACTAATACAAACCTGGCAAGGCGTACCATCTGCTAATTCCAGCATTATCGCGCAAGTATCGTCCGCATCTACTGGTTTCATTTCCCCTGTAGCCGGGTCTGGTCGTGCGGGAATGGCCGTACTCAGTTTGCCACACAATTGCTGCACCGGGCCAAATAACCAGTCGATATAATCGAAAATGTGAGAACCGATTGCCCCTAATATGCCACCGCCTTGGTCTTTGCGAGAGTACCAATTCCAAGGGCGAGTCGCATCAGCACGACTCGGTACTAAACAATCAATTTTTATTAAACGTTTTTTTCCTACATAATCTTCAGACAGCATTTCTGCTAGTCGCTGCCATGCGGGAACGAAGCGAAACTCAAAATCCATTACCGCGATCGCATTATTTTTGTTCGCAATATGATATAATTCTCTAGCTTGTTTGGCCGATAAAGTAGTCGGTTTTTCTAACAGTAAATGCTTGCCAGCTTGTAAAACCTGTTTTGCCATTTCATAGTGTAAAAACGGCGGCGTAGATATGCTGACTGCCTGCACTTCTGGCAAAGCGATTATTTCGTCAAGCGTCGAGCAAGCGTGGGGAATTTGGTGAGCAGATGCGATCGCTTTTGCTTTAGCTAAATCACGATGATAAACTGCTACTAATTGAGTGCGAGGATGATCTTGCAAACCGGGAATGTGAACTTTTTGACCGAATCCAGTGCCGATAATTGCTACGCCGACTTTGTTTTGATTCATGTTTGACGAGAGCAGTAAACTACCTGATAAATCTAATGGTAAGAGGATAGCGGTAATGCTGTCCGTTTTTTGCTTTGACAGCAGCAATAATTACTAAAATTAATTGAACGATCAGCATAATAAATAGTACTCCCCCTGCAAAAAAGCCAAATAGTAATAAAGCTGCTAGAAAACCACCTTGGGTAGCGCTGGAATTGGGGTTAGTCCCAAATATAACGATTCCATAAATCAACAACCCAATTGCTAAAATTAATAGCAATGTAAAAGCGTATATAGTAAAAGAAATTTGAAAATTTAACGATTCTTTGCCCTCTTCGTCAATAAATCTACTGTCATTTTTTTTACTTAACCAAACAATCAACGGCCCGACAATATTAAGAATAGGAAAACTCAAACCAACAAAGGCTAGTGGTATCCACACTAGGGAAGAAAGATGGGCGATCGCAGCCCATGTACGCGCTTGGTTGTCGTTAGTTGGCGTCATTGGATTTTAGATTTTGGATTTTAGATTTTAGATTGGGAAAAATGAAATGAAAATCAAACAATTTTCCCGATCTTCTTATCTACCCTTTTGCCCATTGCCCATCAAGCAGTTGAGTCAACTTTAGCACTGATTACCTTGGATTGGGCTACCCATTCAATTACTTGATAAGCCAAACGAGTACCGTTTAATCGATCGATTTCCCTAACACCAGTAGGGCTGGTAACATTTACTTCTGTAAGGTAGCCACCGATCGCATCAATGCCGACAAAAATTAAGCCATCCCGTTGGAGGGTAGGTGCTAATTGAGCGCAAATTTCCCGTTCGCGATCGGTAATTTCCGTAGCAGCGACTCTACCGCCAACCGCCATATTACCGCGAAACTCTTTACCCGTAGGGATTCTATTCACCGCACCAATTGGTTGACCGTCGAGCAGGATAATTCGTTTATCTCCTTCCTTGGCTGCTGGCAGGTAAGTTTGTACCATCACGGGAACTCGACCTTGCAGAGTGCTCAGTTCCACCAGAGAATTTAAATTGCGATCGCCAGGTTCTAAAAATAAGATCCCTTCCCCAGCTTTACCCCCCAACGGTTTTAAAACAGCCGCCCCTTTTGCTTCCACGAACTCCCGAATCACCTTTTTATCCGGAGTAACGATCGTTTCTGGAATCGCCCCAGTAAACTGCAAAGCATACATTTTTTCATTAGCCGATCGCAACCCTCTCGGCGAATTAACTACCAGAGTTTTGCTCGGGTCGATATAGTCCAAAATGTACGTAGCATAAAGATAAGGAATCGTGACCGGCGGGTCAGTTCGCATGAACACCGCATCCATCGTTTCCAAAGGTTGAAAAGCCACTTCGCCCAACTTATACCAAGGTGACTTAACCACCCAACGCCCATCCACCAACTCTACAGGCGTTAGCTGCACCCGTTCTATAGATGCCCAAGCTTTCCCATCTACTATAGTTAGATAACTAGCTTGAGTTATCCACACCTCATGGCCCATTTCCTGCGCCGCTTCCATTAGCGCCACACTAGTATCGTGACCCGGATCGAGCAGGTGAATGGGATCGATAATAAAAGTAAATTTCATGATTGGTCATTTGTCATTAGTCATTTGTCATCAGTCATATCAAGTTAGATGGGATCGTTTTTCACCTCCCATCCTCTTGTAGGTTTGGTCAATCTAAAATTTAAAATAGATTTGGCTATTGCAAAAGCGGGTCAAGCTTACCTTGTGCATCCAGTGCATGAATATCATCACACCCCCCTACGTGCTGGTCATCGATAAAAATTTGCGGTACCGAGCGTCGCCCATTCGCCCTTTGAGCCATCTTAGCTCTGGCTTGCTCATCTCCATCAATGCAATATTCCGTAAAGTCAACTCCCTTTCGCTTGAGCAAACTCTTAGCGCGGATACAAAAGGGACAGGTACTCCAAGTATAGATTTCAACTTTAGCGGCCATCTTATCCTCAAGTTTTCAGCAACATTTCTTAATTTTAATATCAAGTTCGTTATTCAATGATTGTGTATGTTGTCCGATCGTAGGGGCGCGTTTGGCAAATCACCTTTTTGTCGAACCAGCGATCTCAGGGGCAAAACCCGTCCATATCATAAAATAAAGATCCGACACCTAAAAAATGCTTTTTCCCCCAATGCCTAGTTGGTAAGCAAAATAAAAAAGGTTAGAAGTACAAATGACTCCCAACCTCAAGTTTTATCTCAATTCCAACCGGAAAGCTCAAAACTAAATCAATTTGATTGCTCTCACCAACCAATCACTAACTCTACTTTTAGGAACCGAATAGCCAAAAAATCCCAACAATTTTATGATGTAAAAAACTACCTTTAATATTCGCGTTAACTGCCACTACAGATTTGTCTGTTAATCTTATAATGACGTTTACCCTGAAACTAAAGATCTGTTATTGATTTTTTGACCTCAGCCTTGAACGGTAAAGTATTTAATTTATAAACTTTACTCTTTACACGATTAATCTATCTGAAATTCTAGAGCGATGTCTACAAAAAAGTTCCAGCTTATTCATATCTTTATCTAATTTGGGTTGTTCATGAAGTTTATGTATAGATTTTATGTTAAGAAGTTGAAACATATTACCGCAGATTTCACGGTATAGAAACTAGGTTTCTTCAAAAAGCCTGAGTAGGAGCGTACCTCATTCACCTGCAAAGCACTGCGAGTTTACTTCCTCTACCTGTGCCATAGGCTGTAGGTTTTGATTAGTACTTTACTGCCACTCAACTAAACCTTTACAGCGGTTCTAAATCGATTTAACTAACTAATAAATCAAGCCAAATAAAAAAGAGAGCTTAAAACTCTCTTTTTTATTTGGCTTGGCACTCAAACATCAGAATAACAAGCTGTTTGACACCATCTTAGTTAACTAAGATTTCTTGTTAAACTTGCGGCGGGACAGTCCCAATGCAGCGGTTATTAAGGCCAATCCGCCAATTGTTGTCGGTTCCGGTACGGAAACGCGATTTTCTGTGGGTGCTGGGGGCTGTTCGACTGGCTGCTGCGGCTGTTCGACTGGCTGCTGTGGTTGTTCGACTGGTTGCTGCGGCTGTTCGACTGGTGGTAACTGCACTACTGTTGGCTTATTCACAAAAGCTTCACTTCCACCATTTCCAAAAGCTTGGACGTGGAAACCTACCCGCAGAGCGCCACTGGTCAAATCATTGAAAACGTTCTGTAAAGTTTTGCCTGGGTTCAAATTGAATAGAACGCTAACCCATTCTCCAGGGTTTACCCCATTAGGAGCCGTTGCACCAGCAGGCTCAATGCTGAAGTTTCCTTCAAAACGATTAGTAAGAGAATTTCCTCCAGGTAGATTACCTACCCTCCTGGGGATTTCAAAAGAAACACCATCACCGCTGTCAGCGATCGAAAAAATATTCTTTAAAACATCAGAGTTATCGAAGTATATTTGGGTAATTGAAGAAGCCTTTGGCCCCACATTGCTGAACTTGAACAAAGCTTGGGTGGCGTTGAGGTTTTCTCCACCGGCAGCATCTAACACATCGATAAATAACTGGTTTTCTCCAGTTGCTTTGTTTGCCGCGTCGTTATTAGTAATATTATTGAATCCAAATTGGAACGCACTAGCTGGGGAAGCAACAAAAGAGGAAGCGATCGAAACAGTAGCAGCTAGGAGAGAAGTTTTGATTATGGTAGAGAATGCGTTTTTCATAATAGCTAAGACCTTAACAGTTCCTTTGGTATCTCGTTTGTTTAACCTGTTGTTCTCAATCTATAGGTTGCAACTACCTGCTGTCTAGCTTTATACAAAGGTTTTACTTAAATTTCATAAATATGTTTTTTATGTTACTGATTTTGTAAACCGTTGTTTTTTTACGACATTTGGCTGATGTAAAATAGTTGAGATCGGTATTTAAAAGCTTATCTGGGTAAGGATTTTAGGCTTTTATATTTTCTACCGAATTCATCAAATATTTTTAAATAAACAAAGGCAGTAAACTGACTTACGCAAACAACGAAATAAAATTACTAAAACGACTAGTTTGAGATAATTATTAACGTAAAATTACGTACTATATCTTCGGTGCGATCGGCAAACGCTTACCAAACAAAAAAAATTGGCCTTGTCAGCAAAGACAATAGGCCAATTTTGGTACATCTACGGATAAAAGATGATTAATCTTCCTACTTAAGTAAAAAAGTTTTCACCCTTCTATATATCTTTCGATCGACAAAGGTCACTTTTTCACTGACTAGAAACGGCGTAATTCACCAGTTGTGCTAGTCTCTGGCGCAAGGTTTCTAAACCAAGACGTTCGCTGGCGGAGATATACACCGCTTGGGGAAATTCTTCTT
This sequence comes from Leptolyngbyaceae cyanobacterium, assembly GCA_036703985.1. GTDB lineage: Bacteria > Cyanobacteriota > Cyanobacteriia > Cyanobacteriales > Aerosakkonemataceae > DATNQN01. Next base: position 6,117 of record DATNQN010000105.1, on the reverse strand, counting down.
GCGCTATGGCGAGGTTATTTCCATCAACTTGATCGATTTTGTTAAAAGCGATTAAGGCTGGGCCAGGAGTAATAGGCATTTCTGATAAAATCGCCATTACCGATCGAATCTGACTCTGCCATGCGGGATGGGAAAGATCCACCAGATGCAGCAAGGCGTCTGCTTCCGTGACTTCTTCTAAGGTGGCGCGGAAAGCATCCATTAAGGCGGGGGGTAGTTCGTGAATAAACCCTACCGTGTCGGTGAGTACGATCGCGATTTCTGCCCCATTGTCCGGATCGGTGACTAGCAAGCGTCGGGTAGTCGGATCGAGGGTAGCGAACAATTGGTCGGCGGTATATACTTCCGCGTTGGTCAATACATTTAATAATGTAGATTTGCCAGCGTTGGTATAGCCGACTAATGCAACGGAGGGAACTTCTTTGTGTTGGCGATTTTGCCGCAAGCGCGATCGATGTGCTTGCAGTTGATTGACTTCCTGTTGCAGTCGCGAGATCCGACGCTGAATGGCGCGGCGTTCCGTTTCTAATTTAGTTTCACCTGGGCCACGAGTCCCGATACCGCCCCCTAACCGGGACATGGCGCGACCTCTTCCGGTTAGTCGCGGCAGCATATATTCTAACTGGGCTAGTTCTACTTGTAATTTCCCAGCCCCGGATTGAGCCCGTTGAGCAAAGATATCTAATATTAGTTCGGTACGATCGACTACCCGAATGCCAATTTGAGTTTCTAAGTTGCGAACTTGGCTGGGTGACAGGTCGCGATCGAATACGATTAAGTTGGCTCCCAAAGTTTGTGCGCTGAGGGCAATTTCTTGTACTTTACCTTCACCGACTACGGTTTGGGGATGCAAACGCGATCGCTTTTGTTTGAGGGTATGCAATACTTCTCCCCCAGCAGTATCGACTAATCGCGTCAATTCATCTAAGGTGTTTTGAAATTCTTGGGGGGTCATCTTTTCCGTCATCACCCCTACCAGTAAAACTCGATCGCGATCGAGGTCTACTTGTTGTCCGACAAATTCTCGCTGGAATTCTGCTTCCAGACTTCCTACTAAATCGAGAAAATCTTGCTGGATCAACGCATCTAAACTCATCGGTGGCGAGATAATCCAAGCCTTTTCCGTTTCCGCAGTTTCCGCAGGCCGATCTGGGTTATCCTCATTATTAGGAATGAGATGAGCCAGATAAGCTTCTTTCACATAACCAGTCGCGCCACCACCTCGTCTTTTAAATCCCGATTCGGTGACGTTTAGCACCACTAAAGCATCTAAACGCTGAATTGCCATTGCAGTTAAAGCTGCTTCGTTGGGAACTTCTGGCTTTAACTGGGTAGCAATGCAACGAATACCGCTGAGTCGTTCCGCACCGTAGCGGGGGATTTCCAGAGGGGGAATTTGCGTTTGGCGAGGCGTTCCAACTCCCACGCGGATGACTTGTCCCCGACGGTTGATGTAGATGCACGCTGGTTGATTAAGTTCGGCGGTAATTTCACCCAACTTTTCGGCAAAATCTCGCGTGGTAATGAGATCGCCTGGTAAGCGCTGATGGTAAAGTCGCTGCAACTGCTTGAGTTGGCTGGACTTCAAACCCTGAACGTTTCCGTAAATCGTCTCGATAATTGTTCCTTTCCTGTAATCTAGGTGGGCAGATACTTCACCTATCTATTTTAATTAATCAAGTCTGCAAACTGTTGGTTTGCTTCCATCCCATCAAGTTTTGCCATAGTTTTCGCCATTTCGATCGCGGTTGGTTTCCCGTCGCGCGATCGTAACTATCATATGCTTCTCGGTATCTGCCTAAGTGGGAAAGTGCTGCACCCCTGAACGTCCACGCTTCTTTATCGTCTGGTTGAATTTCTAGCGCTTTGTTACAACTGTTCAGCGCTTCTTCATATTGTTTGAGATGGATCTGCATAGCGCCTCGGAATACCCAGGCGGCGCAGTATTGCGGTGCTAACGCGATCGCTTTCTCAAAATTCACCAGTGCTTCTTCATAACAACCCAAGTCAGCTAACCTCTCGCCTCGTTGATACCAAAAATTCTGGTTTTCCGATTCAATAGGCTGGCTTTTGAGATCGTTAACTTTCACCTTTGCCTTTTCATAGCGGTCTAAGGTAGCCATAAGCGTCTCCACCAGAAAGGTGCTTGTCTGATTGATTGAGTCGATTTTACTAGAGTCCGGATCGCACTCTATGGGACAATTTCACATGATTATCCCCGGGATCTTTCTATGGTAGAATTACCTATAAATGCTGGATTTCCCCCTCTTCGGGGTCAAGTTATTTTAAGTTCTCAATTCCGAGTAATAACTGGTCAGCAAATTTAATAATGATTTTATCTTTCTACCGCTATATAATCTTAGCGCTGTTTGGCGGGAAAACGGGGATCGTCTCGAATGCGATCGGTGAATTTCAGTTACGTGAAGTACAGCCTAGAAACCCGGTTTCTTCAAAAAACCGGGTTTCTGTACACCTCACTCACCTGCAAAGCACCATAGATATCAATACCGATCGCGATTGGCATAAAATTGGGGTTTTCGTAGGTTTGGTTGAAGCACGAAACCCAACATTAGTAAGGGTTTTGTTAGGTTTCACGATCGTTTAACCCAACCTACAAAATTGTAGTGCTTCTTTTTGCAAAGGCATTTCGCCACCGCTTCACATTTATTTGCAATTCATCCGATAAGCGATCGTCATATTGCGAATAAACTGGCAAACGCACCACTAATTCCCAACCCGCAGGCGATAAAATTTCTGCTAATTTTTGATATTCTGGATGGGGATAATCGGGATTAACTTCATCTTTTGGCCCAATTCCTCCCAAATCTCGCGCACCAGCATCTAAACAAGCGAGTAACCAACTTGGTTCTTGCACCAAATTGGGTGGAATTTGAATCGTAATATCTAATGGTAAAATTTCTCGTGCTTTGGCAATTACCGCTGGTAATTTATGAGGATCGAAAGCTGGTGCTTGCCATATTTGCTGATTACCTGGACTATGGGGTTGTAAAATAACTTCTTGAATATTTCCCCATCGCTGATGAACTTGCGAAATTGCTGCTAAACTTTCCCACCAATCTGCTTCGCTTTCACCAATTCCCAACAACAAGCCAGTAGTAAAAGGAATCCTCAATTCTCCCGCCCATTCTAACTGTTGCAACCGTAATTCCGGTAACTTACTGGGAGCGTACTTATGCACATTATCTAATAATTTAGGTGTTGACTGCTCCAACATTAATCCCATTGAAACATTTACTTTTTTCAACTCAGCCATTTCCCGATAACTGAGAGGCCCAACATTGGTATGAGGTAAAAATCCTAATTTTAACGCCAGTTCGCATAAATCGTAAATCAGTTTAAACCAAGCTTGTCTTTTTGGTGAGTTGGGATGTACTTCGCCGCTGAGAATGAGAATTTCACAAATACCTTTGTTTTGTAGCGATTTTAGAACATTTTCGGCTTCGATGAGAGTTAGCCAAGTGTCTTCACCCGGATCTACTCGAAAATTACAATATTCACATCGATTAAAACATTCGTAAGTGGGAACTAGGGTATAAGCAGGGCTGTAAGTGATGACACCGGAAGTATGTAACTTCATTAGTTAATTGAGATAATGCAATGTATTAAAAGATGTGCCGATTTTTTTTTGGATATACACATTGTAATCCCAAATCAAAATCTAAAATCGTTCAGTCCAGCCAAGTTTTTCGTCCATATCTTAACACGCTTCCTGGCAATCTTTCTCTTGATTCCAGCGCTTTTTGGCATAGATATTTTTAACGTGGGTTTTCACCGTGTTCAAGCTGATATGCAGTGTTCCGGCAATTTCTTGATAACTGTAATCTTGTCTTAGCAGCGACCAAATCTCCATTTCCCGGTCGGTTAACTGGTACTTTTGCTGCTCGAATTGTAATTCTTCTTGCAGGATTCGATCGCGGTTTTCCAAAAATACGATGATGTATTGGTTACTGTCATCGTTACATGGTAGGTTTAACCAACTAGCACGCATCCGAATGGTTTCTCCTTGATTGGTTTGGCATTCAACTATTAAAGGAGAATTTATAGAGTTGCCGTTTTTAATCAATCGATGACAAACTTCTGAGATGGCTAAGGGTAGGTTGCCAAAATATCGATTAGAGTCACCTAATTTTTGGCAAATTTCCTTGGCTTGCTGATTTACGTACATTGGTTTGGTGTGGCGAGAAATCACCATTACGCCTTCCCTTAGTGCTTCGGCTAAAGCTATCCAAGGTGAATCGAATAATGCACTGCCAACTGTACGAAATTCTGAACGATCGTGTTTTGGTTGAGAAACTTCTTGGATGCTAAAGCGAGAGTTTTTCCAAGCTGTCAAGGTAGGTATTTCTTGGGTAGCCACAGCCAGTGAGTTAGCGTTCATTAGTCATTTTCCTCTAATCTCTGAGGCTATTGTGATACCTGGAAAAGTGAAGGTGCAATGAGTAAGCTGCATACCTCACCAGGGTGATGAAGGGAAATCTCACGGGCTGAAGAGTAGTGAACTACCCTGAAGTAAGGTGAAGTTTTTTGGAGAAGTAGGTGAGTTAAGCTAAGTACTGAGTGAAGATAGGGGGTAGGGGCTAGGGAAGAGGAAAGTTCTGACTTTTTTCGTTTTTTCGTTCCCAAGTTCAACCTGGGGACTGGATGGGGGGGTCTACTTCCCTTGGTGCAAGATGCGAGCAAAGGAAAAAGAAAGGAGGAAAGGGTAAGGGCTAGGGGAAATCAGGAAAAGTCTTGAGTTTTGAATCATTTTTTCATCCCACTACCCACCGCCCACTACCTACTTAAATATGTTTCATATTGATTTTCGGCTTAATTGCTGGAAATGATCTCACCCGTTTGAGTGTTTTTTCGGCTACCAAAGTTATGACACCAGAATACTTAGATAAGTGGTTTCCACTGGAAAGACAGCGCCACTATGTTTCGATGCTTGTGAAGCGAAGCGGGCTTACTCGTCGTCGGGCGGAGTATTTCGTGCGGTTGTGGGCTTATTTGCTACTCAAGCAGCACCAAGAACTAGGAAAACGCTTGCAGGAACCGTTGACTAAACTGGATATGCTACAAGGATCGGTTTCCTGTACTCACAGGGAGGCATCGGAGCTATTTTATAGTAATAAGGAGCGGGGAAGCGATCGCGCTGCGGGGATGATGATCGATCGACTCGCCGCTATTGGATTGCTGGAAAAAGAATTTGATGGGGAGAGTACCCGCATTCAAATTCGTCCTTTACCAGAATTAACTATTTCTCCTATATCAGAAGAACCAGCCCGCATTCAGCTAGACGATTTCAACCCTCAAACAGATGCGGTACCGCTGGCTAATTTGATGGCGCGTTACTATAGCCAATCCAAAGAAACTTCTGCTGCACCTCACAAGTTAGTTAGGGTGTTGCGGGGTTGGGCGAAACAATATCCGATCGGGATGCGCGTCTTGCGTCGTTCTGATAATCACAACCCCGTCGGCATCTATATCTTATATCCGACTGCCAGAGAATCGGAAGAAAATTTCTTTCTCCCTCCTGGTAAAAGCCTGTTTTTTGGCTCCGATAGCCAAGTCGATCCTTTTCAAATGGCGACTCCCAAAGATGAAGAGTGTACCTGTGTCTTTATCCGAGCTTGGCTGATCGATAATCCTTATATCGAAACCTCTACCGTTTGCTTGTTTGCGGAAGACGTACAGAAGAGATTGTTGCAAATGCAGGCGGATTTCCCCAATCTTTGCGATTTGTATACCATCTCGTTGAATCCGGCTTATGAAGAGATGCGTCGCGCGATCGGATTTCAGAAAACTTGCCAGGATAACCAAAGATCCATTCATTGGGTTTACTTACCAGTCGATCGGCTTTTGGCTTTGGATATGAAACAAACCTTAATGGGTATTAAGTTTCAGCCGCTCGCGTCAGTATAAGGTAAACTAATAGTAGGGATAAACGCAAACAATTGAAACAATTGCAATAAACCCTTTACAAAACGAAACAAAAGCTCTAATCTAAAGACAGGTAGAGAAAACACTACCTCGTACCTCGAAAAATACATAGCAATTATCCAAACATGACCACCACCATTCAACGTCGCGAAAGCGCCAACCTGTGGGAACGGT